>JAYUEJ010000747.1:0-9882 GCA_043739265.1 Rhodopila sp.
AAACCGGGATCTTGCGCCAAGCCGCCACCGACGTCATGGCGCGGCGGGTTCGGGCCAACTGGCGCGGTACCGGATGCACCTGGTGGCTCGGACACGTCGCGCCACGACGTTCAAAGGAGGACGCGCGGTTTCCAGTCATCGTTAAAATGCAATAGAATGCATTGGGATGAACCAGGACGTTGGAACGCCAGGAACGCCAAGATACCGCGTTCACCGTCCAACATCGCGGCGTGGCTGGCTTCAGCCGGTCCCTTGAGCGTCCCGGTACTCATTCATCAGCTTTTTCGGTGACCTGCCGACCTTGGCGTTTCAACTTTGTTTATTCACCCGATTGCCCCAAGCACTCGACGCTGCCGGTTGGCCCGCCGCTACCGGCGCAAATCCAACCGCGGTTCCGACCGCTCCGGCCGGACCACCACAGGCTCCTGCCGCCGGATCGGGCGCATATGCGGTGGCGGCGCCTGCCGATCGTACGGGTCCTGGTCGTCGCGTGGATCGTGTGCCGCCGGCGGGATCGGCGGCCGGTCGCTAACCGAAGCGTCCCGCCGCCGGGGTTGGGCCGCCGGCGCATAGACGTCCTCAAAATCGACCTCTCGCGAACCGGCCGGCAGTCGCAGCGCCAGATGCCGGATCTCGTGCTGGATCTCGTCCAACCTGGCTTCCATGACTTCCAGGCGGGTTTTGACGCCCAGGACGCTGAACGGCATGAACAGGAAGGCCAGCGCATACAGCAGCGCGGGAACGAGCAGCACGAACGGCACCCACCAGGGCAGCCAGTCGGGAAGGGCAAACGGCATGGTCATTTCCAATGTCTAGCACAAGAACGCCTTGGTGTGGATGGATTTCTCAGTCCCAGTGTGCGAGTTTTGCTTGATGTTGCTGTTAATCCCCGGTCCCGTCACCACCCGCCCCGAAGTGCGCCAGGCGCTGTCCCGCGACATCGCCCCGTGGGACAACGATTTCCGGCATTTTTTGACCCGTCTGCGCCGCCGCATCCTGCTGCTGGCCGGCGGAGTGGAGGACCAGCATGTCACCCTGCCGCTGCAAGGTTGCGGCCACTTCGTCACCGAGGCAGCGCTGCGCACCTTCCTGCCGCCGGGCGGGCGCATCCTGATTCCAGCCACGGGCGCCTACGCCGACCGCATGATCCGCCTGGCTCGGGAGGCCGGCCGCGTCCCGGTGCCGCTGCCGATGGGCACGACCGAAGCCACCGACCCGCAAGCCGTCGCCGTGGCGTTGGAGGCCGACCCGACCCTGACCCATGTCGGCATGGTCTATTCGGAAACCGGCAGCGGCATCATCCACGATGTCCAGGCCGTCGGCGCCGTTGTCGGAACAGCCGGCCGGCGGATGATCATCGACGCCGTGTCCGCCTTCGGCGCCCTGCCGCTGGATCTGTCCACCCGGCCCGAGGTCGATGCCGCCGTCTTCACCACCAACAAATGCCTGGAGTCGCTGCCCGGTGTTGCGTTCGCCGTCGCCAGGATCGACCGCCTGCTGGCCTGCGCCGGCAATGCCGGAAGCTGGTCGTTCGACCTGTCGAACATCTACGACCATGCCCTGCGCGCCGGTTCGGGAAGCTTCCGCTTCACCCCGCCGGCCCAGCTCCTGGCCGCACTGGACGTGGCACTGGACTACCTCGACGCCGAAGGGCAGCCGGTTCGGTTGACCCGCTACACCGCCAACATGCGCGTCTTATACGACGGCGTCCGAAACCTCGGCCTGACCCCGTTGCTGCCGCCGTCGCGCCAGGGACCGGTCATCGTCAATGTCCACGCCCCGGCCGATCCGGGCTGGAACCTCCAGGCCTTCGTCGATGCGTTGAAACTTCGGAAATTTCTGATAAGCAACTTCTATACTACGCCGTCGCCCGGGTTTCGCGTTGGCTGCATTGGTGCAATCACACCCGCCGACATGGCGGGGGCGGTTCAGGCCATGGACCAGGCGTTGCGGGACATCGGCATAACAAACCGGGGGGCCGTCCCAGCATGAATCCAGATCTCGCAATCGCCCGCGCCGCCAGGATGCGCCCCATCCAGGACATCGCCGACATACTCGGCATCCCGCAAGACGCGGTGGAACCCTACGGGCGGCACAAGGCGAAGATCGGACTGGACTTCATCGACACGCTGGAATCCCGCCCCGACGGCGCGCTGGTGCTGGTGACCGGCATCAACCCGACACCGGCCGGCGAGGGCAAGACCACCACGACGGTCGGCCTCGGCGACGCGCTGAACCGCATCGGCCGGCGTGCCACGATCTGCCTGCGCGAACCCAGCCTCGGCCCCAGTTTCGGCATGAAGGGCGGCGCCGCCGGCGGTGGCTACGCGCAGGTCGTGCCGATGGACCAGATCAACCTGCATTTCACCGGCGACTTCCACGCCATCACCTCAGCCAACAACCTGCTGGCCGCGATGATCGACAACGCGATCTATTGGGGCAATCCGCTGGGGATCGATTCGCGCAGAATCTCCTGGCGTCGCTGCCTGGACATGAACGACCGCGCCCTGCGGAGCATCACCGGCAGTCTGGGTGGAGTCGCCAACGGCTTCCCGCGTGAAGACGGCTTCGACATCACCGTCGCCTCGGAAGTCATGGCGGTGTTTTGCCTGTCCCGCACCCTGGCGGAGCTGCAGGCCCGCCTCGGCAAGATGATCATCGGGCAAACCCGCGACGGCAAGAACGTCACCGCCGCCGATTTGAAAGCCGATGGCGCGATGTCGGTGCTGTTGAAGGACGCGATTGCTCCTAATTTGGTGCAGACGCTGGAAGGCTCCCCGGCGCTGGTGCATGGCGGTCCGTTCGCCAACATCGCGCATGGCTGCAACAGTGTCGTGGCGACCCGGCTGGGGCTTAAGCTGTCCGACGTGGTCGTCACCGAGGCCGGCTTTGGGGCCGATCTCGGCGGCGAAAAATTCCTCGACATCAAGTGCCGCTCGGCCGGCCTGAAGCCGTCCTGCGCCGTGGTCGTCGCCACCGTCCGCGCCCTGAAGATGCATGGCGGCGTCGCCCGCACCGCGTTGGGGCCGGAGAACGTGGCGGCCGTTCGGCGCGGCATCGCCAACCTGCAACGCCACGTCGAAAATTTGCAAAAGTTCGGCCTGCCGGTGGTGGTCGCGGTCAACCACTTCACGTCCGACACCGAGGCGGAGTTCGCGGCGATCCGGGAAGCGATGGCGGCGATCGGCACGGACGCGATCTCTTGCACTCACTGGGCGCATGGCGGTGCGGGCGCCGAGGCCCTGGCATACGCCGTGTCCGCCCACATCGACGCCGGCAAGGCCAACTACAAGCCGCTGTATCCGCTGGACATGAAACTGGCCGACAAGGTCCGCACCATCGCCAGGGAAATCTACCGGGCATCCGACATCGCGGTGCCGGACTCGGTGGCGAAGAAGCTGACGGCGTTCGAGGATGCCGGGTTCGGCGACGTGCCGGTCTGTATCGCCAAGACGCAGTACAGCTTCACCTCCGATCCCACAGTGATGGGCGCGCCCACCGGCCATGTGCTGCCGGTGCGGGAGGTGCGGCTGTCCGCCGGCGCCGGCTTCGTCGTCGCCATCTGCGGCGACATCATGAGCATGCCCGGTCTGCCGCGCGTGCCGTCCGCCGAGTCCATCTATTTGGGGGAAGACGGCCAGATCGAAGGGCTGTTCTAGCCAGCCGGATCGGATGCGGTCCCGCCGCCGCGATTCCGTCGGCCCGCCGCCACGACGCCGTAGGCCTGCATCAGCGGCGCCGGTTGGGGCATGCCGGCCCGGGTAATCAACCCCTCCGGTTCGGCCTTTTGGCGATGGAATCGGCGATTTTTCGGCCACGGGAAAAGGCCCGGCTGCCATTCACCCGATTGTCCCGACCCGCCGGCGGTAGTTACTTGGGCGAACGGACAGTCCGTGGTATCGTTCCGCGACTCTGTACCGTCATCCCGCGCCGAACGACCGGGACGGCGTATTTCGATCTGTTGCGGCCGCGTTGAGAGGGAAGCATGGGAAAGCAGTTTGAACGAATCGGGCGCAAGCATGCCGCGTTCATCGCGCAACAGCAGATATTCTTCACCGCCTCGGCCGCCGCGACCGGGCGGGTCAACGTCTCGCCACGCGGCACCGACGCGTTCCGGGTGTTGAACCCCACTTCCGTCGCCTATCTGGACGAAACCGGCAGCGGCAACGAAACCGCCGCCCATCTGCGGTTAACCGGCCGGCTGACCATGATGTTCTGTAGCTTCGGCGCGGAGCCTCAGATTCTGCGGCTTTACGGCAGCGGCCGGTCGCTGGCGAAGGGGACAGACGAATACCAGTCGCTGCTGGAGAGCGGTTTCGGCAACATCCAACCGCCCGGCGCCCGCCAGATCGTCCGCCTGGACATCGATATGGTGCAGGTAAGCTGCGGCAACGGCGTACCCATGTTCGATTTCATGGCCGTCCGGCCGACCTTGCGCCAACGCGCGGCAGCCAAGGGCGAGACCTGGCTTGAATCCTACCGGCGGGAATACAACGCTATCAGCATCGACGGTTTCGAAACCGGCATCGATACGGGAAAAACAGCGATGACGGGTTGAATCAGGTGTTATCCAGCGGCGTGATCTCCGAAGACCTCCTGACCGTTCTGGCCTGCCTCCTCGGCTACCTGCTGGGGTCCATCCCGTTCGGCCTGCTGCTGACCAGGGTCGCCGGTCTGGGCGACATCCGCGGCATCGGTTCAGGCAATATCGGCGCCACCAACGTTCTTCGCACCGGCCGCAAAGGACTCGCCGCTGCCACCGTGCTGCTGGACGGATTGAAAGGCGCCGCCGCCGTGCTGATCGCCCGTGTCCTGGTGTTCGACCAGGACATCGCGCTGCTCGCCGGCCTGGCCGCCGTTCTGGGCCACTTGTTTCCGGTGTGGCTGACCTTCAAGGGCGGCAAGGGAGTCGCCACCGGTCTGGGAGTCCTTATCGCCGCCGCATGGCCCATCGGCCTGGCCGCCTGCGCGGTCTGGCTGATCGTGGCCGCGACGGCGCGCCTGTCGTCGCTGGCGGCCCTGGCGGCGTTTGCCGTGGCCCCGATCGCCGCGCTTATTCTGCAAGATTACGGCGTCGTTAAGCTGGCGTTTACCATTGCCGTGCTGGTGTGCGTCCGCCACCAGGCGAATATCCGTCGCCTGCTCGCCGGCACCGAACCGCGGATCGGCCGGGGCAAGACGGAAAGCGCCTGATCCGGCCCGCCGGCATTCCCGCCGGCGGCACCACGGGACGCCGCCATCATGCCAATCGCTGCCATGCCAACCGCCACGCCAAACTGGACCGACCGGATCGACCACCTCCGCCTGATCCGCACCGAGGGCGTCGGACCCGTCACCTACCGCCGCCTGATCGATCGCTACCACACGCCAGCCGCCGCGCTCGACGCTCTGCCCCGCCTTGCCCGCGCCGGCGGCAAAGCGACGCTGTCAACGATGATGTCGGCGGCGGAAGCCGAACGGGAGTTGGAACGCACCCACGCCCTGGGCGGCCGCATGGTCTTCCTGGGCGATCCCGACTACCCGGTGTTGCTGGCGATGCTGGACGACGCGCCCCCGTGCCTGATTTTCAGCGGCGAGGCCGGCCTTGCCCAACAGCGCTGCATCGCCATGGTGGGCGGTCGCAATGCCTCCGCCAACGGTCAGCGGATGGCGGAAAATTTGGCCGCCGAACTGGCGGCCGCGGTCGTCGTGGTGTCCGGTCTGGCGCGCGGGATCGACACCGCCGCACACAAGGGAGCCATGCTCACCGGCCGTACCATCGCGGTGATCGCCGGCGGGATCGACCAACCCTATCCGCCGGAAAACGCCGACCTGCACCGACGGATCGCCGAAACCAACCTGATCGTCACCGAATCCCCCATCGGCACCGCCCCGCAGGCCCGGCATTTCCCCCGCCGCAACCGTATCATCGCCGGCCTGTCGCTCGGCGTGGTGGTGGTGGAAGCCGCGCCGCGATCCGGCAGCCTGATTACCGCCGGTATCGCTCAGGACGTGGGTCGAGAAATCTTCGCCGTGCCGGGTTCTCCGCTCGATCCGCGCGCCAGGGGCGGCAACGACCTGATCCGGCATGGGGCGATGCTGGTCGAAACCGCCGCCGATATCCTGGACAACCTGCCGATGGAACCGCCGATCGTTCAGGCCCGAGATCATGGCTTTGGGGAGCCGGCGCAAACCTTCCAAGGCCAACCCGCGCTGGATGAATCGCCGCCCGAAGCGCGGTCGGACATCCTGTCGCTGCTGTCGCCGGAACCGACGCTGGTTGACGAGCTGGTGCGGCGCTGCCACTTGACACCGTCCGTCACTATGGCGGTTCTACTGGAATTGGAACTGGCGGGACGTGTAGAGACGTTGTCCGGCAGCCGCGTGGCGCTCCTGCCGCACACTATTGAGTAGGATACCGCACCGTCCAATGTCAGACGTCGTCGTTGTCGAATCCCCCGCCAAGGCCAAGACCATCAACCGCTATTTGGGTGGCGGCTACACGGTTCTCGCCAGTTTTGGACACGTGCGCGACCTGCCGCCCAAGGATGGCAGCGTCCGCCCGGACCAGGATTTCGCGATGGACTGGGAGGCCGATGCCCGCGGCGACAAGCAGGTCGGCGCCATCGCCAAAGCCCTGAAGGGCGCCAAAACCCTGTATCTCGCCACCGATCCGGATCGCGAGGGGGAAGCGATTTCCTGGCACGTCCGCGCCATGCTGGAGGAAAAGCATGCGCTGAAGGGCGTGCAGGTCCACCGCATCACCTTCAACGAAATCACCCGCAACGCGATCCAATACGCCATCGCCCACCCGCGCGAACTCGACCAGCCGCTGATCGAGGCCTACATGGCCCGTCGCGCGCTGGACTACCTGGTCGGCTTCACCCTGTCCCCCGTGCTGTGGCGCAAACTGCCCGGCAGCCGCAGCGCCGGGCGCGTCCAATCCGTCGCCTTGCGCCTGATCTGCGACCGCGAAGCCGAGATCGAAATCTTCCGCGCCCGCGAATACTGGACCATCGAAGCCCTCTTCATCACCCCCGGCGGCGCCCCTTTTTCGGCTCGGCTGACCCACCTGAACGGCAAGCGCCTCGACCAGTTCGATCTGAACACCGAAACCCTGGCATTGGCCGCGAAAACCCTGGTCGAGGCCGGCGAATTCACCGTCGGTTCGGTCGAACGCCGCCGCGTCAAGCGCAACCCGCCGGCGCCGTTCACCACCTCCACCCTGCAGCAGGAGGCCTCTAGGAAACTGGGATTCGGCGCCCAGCAGACCATGCGCACGGCGCAAGGCCTGTATGAAGGTGTCGATATCGACGGTGAGACCACCGGCCTGATCACCTATATGCGGACCGACGGTGTGCAGATGGCGCAGGAAGCCATCGCCAGCATCCGCGATCATGTGGCCGGCAGTTTTGGGCGCGACTACCTGCCCGCCGCGCCGCGCGAATACGTCAGCAAGGCGAAAAACGCCCAGGAAGCGCATGAGGCAATCCGCCCCACCGACGTCTCTCGCACCCCCGACAGCGTCATCAGCGGTCTTAGTCATGACCAGCGCCGGTTGTATGAACTGATCTGGAAACGCGCCGTCGCGTCGCAGATGCAGTCCGCCGAACTGGACCAGGTCAGTGTCGATGTGACCGACGGTAAGGGTCTGAAGTTGCGGGCAACCGGGTCCATCGTCGCCTTCGACGGCTTCCTGAAACTGTATCGCGAAGACACCGACGACAAGGCGGAAGGCGCGCCGGAAGAAGACGACAACCGCATGCTGCCGCCGATGGGCGAACGCGATCCGCTCAAACGCCAGAAAACCGACGCCAGCCAGCATTTCACCCAGCCGCCGCCGCGTTACTCGGAAGCCAGCCTGGTCAAGAAGATGGAGGAACTCGGCATCGGCCGGCCCTCCACCTACGCCTCGATCCTGTCCGTTTTGCAAGATCGCAATTATGTGAAGTTGGATAAACGCCGCTTCATCCCGGAAGACCGCGGCCGCCTGGTCACCGCCTTCCTGATCAGCTTCTTTGAGCATTACGTCGATAGCGGCTTCACCGCCGGCCTTGAGGAAAAGCTCGACGAAGTTTCCGCCGGCAACCTTGAGTGGCGGAAGGTGATGCATGATTTCTGGAATGATTTTTCCAGGGCGGTCGAGCAAACCCGCGACCTGAAGATCAGCGACGTGATCGATGCGCTGGACAAGGACCTCGGGCCGCATTTCTTCCCGTCGCCCGAAGACGGCTCCGATCCCCGGGTGTGCGTCGCGTGCGGCACCGGACGGCTGGGGTTGAAGCTGGGGCGCTACGGCAGTTTCATCGGCTGTTCCAACTATCCGGCGTGCCAGTTCACCCGCCGTCTGGCGATCGACGCCGGCGAAGAGGGCGGTGCGACGTTGAAGGAGGGCATGCGGTCGCTGGGTCACCACCCGGATACCGGCGAGGAGATCACCGTCCGCCGCGGTCCATACGGCTTGTATGCCCAGCAAGGTGAGAACTCCGACGACAAGAAGGTCCGGCCCAAGCGCACGTCCCTGGCGCGCGGGATGGATGGCGACGCGCTGACGCTGGAGCAGGCGCTGGGCCTGCTGTCGCTGCCGCGCGAGGTCGGGCTGCATCCCGAAACCAAGGAAAAGATCGAGGCCGGCATCGGCCGCTTCGGCCCGTACGTGAAGATGGGCGCGGTGTTCGGATCGTTGGACAAGGACGACGATGTCCTGGCGCTGGGGCTGAACCGAGCGGTCGATCTGCTGGCGAAGAAGTTGGCGAGTGTGCGCACGATCGGGCCGCATCCGGCCGACAAGGAGCTCGTTAGCGTGCGCAAGGGGCGCTTTGGCCCCTACGTGCAGCACGGCAAGACCGTCGCCAATCTGCCGCGCGGCGTGGCGATGGAGGATATCTCGTTGGCTGATGCGGTGGCGTTGCTGGCCGAGAAGGGCAAGACGCTGAAGCCGAAGGGCGCGGCGGGGCGCAAAGGCAAGGCTCCGGCGAAGGCAGCTTCCGATGCGCCCGCCAAGGCCGCGCCTCGGAAGGCTCCGGCGCGCAAGGTTTCAATTGCGGCCACCGCAGTGAAACCCGCAGGGCAAAAGACGCCAACGGCCAAGTCCACCGGCCCAAAGGCACCGGCCAAAAAAGCTGTGTCGGCGTCACGCAAACCGGCCACAAAAGCGCCAAGACGCGCGGCGGAGTAATTCTCGCGCCGCGCGTCCTTCACTCAATCAAGACCACTGGATCGGGGTTCTATCGCGTCAACCCCGAGCTTACGGCTGAACGCCGGAAGACTTCGCCAGTCAGTTGATCGTCTGCCTTGTAACATGCAAGCGGCGTTGCACGGCCAGGGATCCACCGATCGCAGCTGCTATCGCGCCCAGCAGCAAATTCCCGAATGCCGCGAACGACGCTTTCGAAGCCGCCGCGGAACTTGCATCGGCCGCGTTCTTGGCGGTTTGGATCGCCTGGTCCTTCGCCTGCCTGAGTTTAGCCTGCGTGTCGTCGAACTTCTTGGTCGCATCGTCGCGGCTGATATGTTGTTGCGCCGCCATGATGCCGATCACCTGATTTTTGGCCGCGGGTGCGTCGGAGCCGCCTTTCGCGTAAGTGGCAAGGTTGGTGATGAGCTGCTTTTGGGCATCCTGGGGACTCATTGTCGCCGGGTCGGGATTGGCCGGCTGGAGATAGGCCTGGGTCTGCTGCTGTATCATGTCGGGTGACACCCCGGCCGCCTGGGCCAGCGGCTGTGCCGCGTCCTTTAGACCTCCCCCAACCGTATTCGCGGCGCTGCCGAGCGCGGAAAAGCCCCCGCCGATGACACCGCCGACAACCGATGTCAGCAGGTAGATGGTCAGTAGCGTGGCCATGCCCCAGGTGATCAGACCGTGCAGGATGCCATCCCACCTGATCTCGATTCCGGCAAGCC
>JAYUEJ010000748.1:0-3283 GCA_043739265.1 Rhodopila sp.
GGTTCATCAAGCCCACATCCATTCGCCCGGCGACGGCGCCCGATATCCCCCTGATCGGCGTTCATCGGCGTTCATCTGCCTTCAAAAAAAAGCCGCGGAACCAGTCCGTAACGGCCGCCCGGGGCCGGCACCGTGCACCGCGCGGACGATCGCCCGTACGGCCAGATCCGGCGGGGCCGTTCCCAACCGGCAAACGCCTAAGCGCGACACCCGTTCCGGCTGATCGCCGCCGAGGATACTCAATGGGCTAAGGCAGGGCCGCTCGTGCCGGGAAATTGCGGAAAGTCGAGCTAAGGGTGAAGGCTGGCGGCGACCCGTTCCGGCATCCCAAGCCCGGCACGATGTCCGTCCTGGCGTTTCAACCTTGGTTATTCACCCGATTGCCCCCGGGGCCGGAACGGGACAGGTTGAATTGCAGACCGCCGCCGGATACCCGCTTCCTGTCGCCGCCACGGTCTCGCCCCCGAGACGATTATCCCGGAGCACACGCCATGCCGTCCCAACCGCTGACCGGCCTGCGCATTATCGACCTGACCCAGGTCTTCGCCGGCCCATACTGCACCTATCTGCTCGGTCTGCTGGGCGCCGAGGTCATCAAGGTCGAACTGCCGGGCGGCGAATGGTCGCGCACCCAAGGCCCCCCAAACGCGGCGCGTGACGCCGGGCTGGCAGCCGGTTTCGCCACCCAGGCGGCGGGCAAGCGCATGCTGGCCCTGGATATCCGCACGTCGCAAGGCGCCGGTATCCTGCGCGATCTGCTGCGCACCGCCGACGTGTTCGTGGAAAACCTGACCCCCGGCACGATGCAGCGATTCGGCTTCGATGAGAACGCGCTGCGAGCGCTCAACCCCGAACTGGTGTTCGCCTCGATCAGCGGGTTCGGCCAAACCGGTCCGTTCGCCGCCTGGCCGGCCTTCGACCACATCATCCAGGCGGTGTCGGGCCTGATGTCGGTGACCGGCACCAGGGACGCCGCACCGCTGCGGGTCGGACCGCCGGTGGTGGACTACGCGACCGGGGCCTTCGCCGCCTTCGCCGTGATGGCCGCCCTGGCCCAACGCACCCGCGATGGCGGCTTTCAGCGCGTGGACCTGTCGATGTGGGACTGCGCGCAGGCTCTGATGAGTTCGACGATCTCCGCCCATCTGAACGCCGGCGTGACACCCAAACCGGAGGGAAATGTGGCCGCCAGCGGCAGTCCCTCGTCCGGCGTGTTCGACACGGCCGACGGCAAACTGGCGCTGGCCGCGAATTTTGAGTGGCACTTTCACAGACTTTGCACGGCGCTCGGGCGGCAGGACCTGCTGACCGACCCGCGCTTCGCCGATCGAGCGGTTCGGATGGGGCACGCCGATGCTCTGCGCGCCGAACTCGGGACCACATTCGCCGGCCGGTCGGCGGCGGCGTGGGAGGAGATGCTGATGGCGGCCGATGTGCCCGCCGGGCGGGTGCGGACGATACCAGAGGCGGTGGCGGAACCGCATACCGCGGCCAGGGCCGTGTGGCAGGCGGTTGGCTCGAGGGAAACAACGGCGATGACGTTGCCGGGGTTGCCGTTCCACCTGAACGGCTCTGCCCCCGGTCCGGCGGCGGTGCCGCTTGGGGTAGGCGCCGATACCGATGCGGTGCTGCTGGCATTGGGGCGAACGCCGGCCGACATCGCGGCGTTGCGGCGGGACGGCGTGATCGGGTGATGCGGGTGGGCGAATTTCTTTGTCCATCCGGATGGCAGCGTGGCTCCGGCGCCGCAAAACCCGGGTCGCCGTCCGGCGCATAATTATTATTCCAACAAACCGTATTTATCAGGCAAAACGCCCGGAGATCTGACCGCGCCAGGCACCGTCTCAGTGACCTCCGTGCAACCTCCCTTCTTCTCCGTGCAAGAAAAGCCTTACTGACCGCCCCTCCAGGCCCGGGCGCGTTACCGCCACGCTCGAAGAGCAAGCCCCCAAGGAGGCGCGTTGTCGCCCCCCGTGGGACGCGCTATCGCACGACGACAGCAACCACTCGCCGTTCCGCAACGCCAACCCGGCCAGGACAAGCCGCCGAAGCACTAATTCTTAACGAAAAGTCACAACCGGAACGTGTAAATTATTGACGACAACAACCAAAAAATGCCAAACGAAAATTCGAATGAGACGCCGGGTAACATAAACCGTGCGACGTGACCGCATAAATGCTTGATTGTCGGCGACGTTGATACGCCAGGGAAAACACCGTGTATCGTTTCCGCCTGAACGCGACCCCACCGATGCCACCGGCCCCGCCAGCGCCATCCGCGGACAGGTCGGCGTCGTGCTGACCCGCGACGGCGCAACGATCGGGCTCCCCCCGGCCGCCGCCCGCTTTCCGTCCGGCGGCGGGGAAACCGGGGCGCTGATCCGCGCCCACGACTGGACCAAAACCTCCATCGGCGATCCCGCCATCTGGCCGGTGGCCATCAAAAGTGCGTTGGCAACCATGCTGACCTCGCCCCGGTCGATGTTCATGGTGTGGGGGCCGGAGCTGACCTTTTTCTTCAACGACGCCTACCGGCCCATCCTCCACGCCCGCCTGGAAGGGGCCGTCGGCCGCCCGTTCGCCGAACTATGGTCGGACATCTGGCCGATGATCGGGCCGATCGTGATGAAAGCCATCGGCGGCGAGGGCTGCGAATTCGAAAACTGGCCGCTGACCCTGACCCGGAACGGCTATCCCGAATCCACCTGGTGGAACTTCGCCTACACCCCCCTGCGTGACGAACGCAGCGTCATACTCGGTATGCTATGCAACGTCACCGAAACCACCAGCCAGGTCATGGCGCAAACCGCGCTGGGCGACAGCGAAGCACGCCAGACGTTCAGAACGGAGCTCGACGACGCGTTGCGAAGCGCCCCGAATCCAAAAGCCGTCAGGGCCATCGCCGCCGAACGGCTCGGCCGGCACCTGCAAACAGGGTGTGTCGGATACTCCAGCGTTGACCTGAATGGCGACCACGTCGTCGTTGAGGAGGATTGGAGCAACAACGGCACGCACAGCGTGGTCGGCACCCATCGGCTTGCCGATTTCGGGCCAGACATGATAGCCGCATTGCAGGCGGGATGCACCGTGAAGGTGAACGATACCGCGACGGACCCGCTAACCTCGGGGTCGATTTTCCAGCCAACCTATGCGGACATCGGAACGCGCGCCTTCATCGACGCCCCCCTGATCAAGCACGGACGGCTGGCCGGGGTGCTGTTCGTGCTTGATCCCAAGCCGCGTATCTGGACCGACGGCGAAACGACGCTGGTGGAGGAGGTGG
>JAYUEJ010000749.1:0-3275 GCA_043739265.1 Rhodopila sp.
CCACGGCGTAACCGGAGCCTTCGTGGACCAGACTTGCCTCGACCGTCAGCGCCTGTCCGGGGGCGACGAAGGTGCGCATCTTGGCTTTCTCGACCTGCATCAGGAACGGCATTTTCGCGCAACCCAGCGTGGCCAGAACCAGCCAGCCGCCGGTTTGGGCCATGGTTTCGATCAGCAGCACGCCGGGCAGAATCGGGTAGCCAGGGAAGTGGCCCTCGAACACCGGCGACTGCTCCGGCACCAGGCACGCGGTCACGATCCAGCCGCCGGGAACGTCCAGCATGGTGATCCGATCGACCATCTGGAAGTATTCCAGGCGCATCAGGTCACCGTTGCATTATGGTGTGTCACACCGTCAGGTTTTCGCCGCGACCAGCTTATCGATATTGGCGCACAGGTTTTTCAGCACGAAATACTCGTCGGTCGTCACCGTCCCGGCGTTCACGTCCTGAGTCCACTGTTCCAGCGGCATCTTGATGCCGAACGCCTTGTCGATCGCGAAGGCGACGTCCAGGAAATCCAGGCTGTCGATGCCCAGATCGTTGATCGCATGGCTCTCGGGCGTGATCTTGTCCGATTCAATATCGCAGGTGTCGGAAATGATCGCCGCCACGGTTTCGTATGTCGATGCCATGCTCTAGTCCCTAAGAAAGTCGCGCGGCACTAACATCGTCGTCCATGGGGTGCAAGAGTCGTTAAGGACGACCGCGAGCCCCCAACCGGCAACCCGCCTTAAAGAATCGGGATCGAAGGGGCCGCCGGCCCTTTCGCGGGTCCGGGCAGAGCCCGGCCTTCCTGCCCAACCCTCACCCAAGGATCCCCAGGGCGGCATCCGCGAACACCTGACACCCAAGGACAATATCGTCGTCAAGCGTGTTTTCCGCGTAGTGGTGGCTGATCCCGCCGATGCTGGGCACGAACAGCATGGCCGACGGCAGCCGTTGTGCCAGGATCTGCGCATCATGCCCCGCGCCGGATTGCATCGGCTGATGCAAACCAGGCGCATGGCGCTGGGCGGCAGCCTGTAGCGCGCGCTGGAAACCGGGGTCCATGGCGCTTGGGGAAGTGGTGCCGCGGTAGGCGACGGTGACCTGACAGGGGCCTTTGGCGGCCTGTGCCACCAATTCGTTGAATGCGGCGTCCAGGGCGTCCAGCGTGGTCGGGTCGGTATCGCGGAATTGAAACACCCACTCGGCCGCCCCTGGCACGATGCTGGGCGCCCCCGGATCGAGTTTGATATTGCCGGTCGTCCAGACCGTGCGGGGGCCGGCGACCTGCGGGAATCGGTCCTCGATCGCGGCAACCAGTTTGACCAATGCCACGCCGGCGTCCTTGCGGGCGGCCATGCGTGTCGTGCCGGCGTGGTTCTGCTGGCCCTTGAACTGAATTCTGAAGCGGTGGCTGCCGACGATGGCGGTGACGATGCCCAGGCGCAGGTGATGGTCTTCCAGCTCGGCGCCTTGCTCGATATGCGCCTCCAGGTAACCGTGGTACCGAGCTGTATCTATCGTTTGCCGCGGCCGGCCGGCGAACCCGGCCTGCCGCAGCGCATCCCGCAACGACACCCCTGTCGCCTGATTGGCACATCCATCCATTTCCTGCTCGGTCAGCGTGTCGCAGAATGAGCGGCTGCCGAGGAACGAGCCAAAATGGCCTTCCTCATCGGCCCAGGCGGCGACGTCGATGCCGTGCCCGAGCGTGCGGGCGACCTCCAGGGCGTAGAGCACGCCCATGGCGCCGTCGAGCCAGCCGGCGTGGTTCTGGGTTTCCATGTGGCTGCCCATCAGCAGCTTGCGGCCCGGCGTCGGGTCACGGCCATAGACGTTGCCGATGCCGTCGATCGAGGCCTCCAGGCCGGCTTCGGTCAGGCGGGCGACGAGCCAATGACGGGCCTGGACGTCCTCGGGCGAGAATGTCGGGCGATGCACGCCGGTCTGGTATTTGCCGATTTCCCGTGCGGCGTAGAGGTCCTTCAGCAGCCGGTTACCGTTGATCGCTGGCATGCAGGTGCTCCATGTTCCGGAATGATATGATGCGGCGGTTTTTACTGACTGAACGGGTAGATTGCCGCGTCGCTTTACTGCTCGCAATGATAGCGGGCCATGACAGCGGGCCATGATAGTGAGCCAGTGCGACAGGACGATCGCATTTGAACCGCTGCGGCCGGGCCTCGATCGGCCTGGCGGCTCCTGGCCGCCGGCACAGGACGTTGAAACGGACTAAATTACCGCCGATGAGAGCAGATAAAGGAATTGCTGGCCGCTCACTTGGCGCAAGCATCCCGAAGCTGGCGCATTCCAGGCCCATTTGCGTTCATCATCAGCGGTTATCGGTTTGGATCTGCGCTGAGGGCAGGCCTTTCAAACGCATGATCCGTCACACCGGCCCCGCGATGTCGAAAACCATGGCACGAATCGCAGACACAAGATGGTCGGGCTGAACGCAGAGGGTGCGGAGACAAATTTAGTCGCTATTCGACCTTGTATGCCCCCGGTCGGCCTAACCTGGCCGTCGGTCGTTGCGGCCAGTGTGACAAACGCCACCTGTCCGCCGGCCGAACACCGCCTGTGTCCGGGTGACCCGGTCAAGAGCCACCCGTTCGCCGCCTACTTGACGGAGGAGTATGGGGTCGGGGCGAGGATGTAGTTCGTCACCTTGGCAACGATCGGGCCGTTCTTCTCGGTTTCGGCGCGGGCGGCGTGCCATTCGGGGTCGGCCTGGAAGGCGTTCCACTTGAGGTCACGGTCGGCCATCGATTCCCAGGCCAGCATGTAATAGAGAATCATGTTCGACTCGCCGATCAGCGTGGTCCAGAAGCCGGCCTGCTTGATGCCGTGGCGTTCCCAGATCTTCAGCGTCATGGTGCTGAAGCGCTTGTTCAGGTCCGGCAGACGGCCGGGCATGCATTCGTAGATTCGCATTTCGTAGATCATTATTCCCTCCCGGGGGGGTTGCACGCCGCCAGTGTGCTGCGACACGCTCGGGGCCGCAAGTCGGCCAGGGGGCGGACGAAGGGCAATCGGGTGAACCAGGCAATTCTCGCAGGACGCACCGTTCTGTGCGTGACCACCGGCGGAGGGCGTCCCGCCGGATGGGCAGGTTTCGGTTGTTGTCCGCCATGAATTTATTAGCGAGCCACCTGGTCTGTATCAGCCTTTATCAATGACGTGCTGCACGAACGCCGCCCGGGCCGGGTGGCCCGCAGGGTGACCCGCATGGTGTCCCGGCCAGGGGTAGCTTGCAAATCGCGCCGTTCGTTCATTCGGTTTTCAGTT
>JAYUEJ010000750.1:0-3274 GCA_043739265.1 Rhodopila sp.
CTGTCCGCCTGAGACGCGAAACGCTGGTGTGCCGTTCATGCCAGCCCAGACACAGGCTTCGGTCGTCCCTAAGCCCGGTCGCCTAAAACGGCGGGCGGAATTCCTGCGCGTGGCAGCGACCGGAAAGAAGGCCGCGATTGGCGGCGTCGTACTCCAGGCGATGCCCCGGCAGGACGCGGAACCCGCCAGGCTCGGTTTCACCGTGACCAAAAAGGTTGGCAATGCCGTCATCCGCAACCGCACGAAGCGGCGGTTGAGGGAAGCGGCACGGCTGCTGCTGGCCGAACGCCCGGTCGCCGGTTTCGATCTGGTACTCATCGGCCGCAACAGCACCCGCACGCGGAATTTCATCACCCTGCAAAGCGATATCAGGCGCGCGCTGGAAAGAACCGGCGTATGACACGGGCGCTTCAGGGTGGGCCGGCAGCCGTCGGTCCAACCGCTATGGCCGGAATCGCCGCGGTGCGCTTCTATCAATGGACGATCCGTCCGTTTATCGGCGCGAACTGCCGGTTTTGGCCAAGCTGTAGTGAGTACGCGGTGGATGCGCTGCGGATGCACGGGGCGGCGACGGGATCGGTGATGGCGGCGAAGCGTATCCTGCGCTGCAATCCATGGAACGAAGGTGGAGTCGATCCCGTGCCCGGGATTGACCCGAATATGGGGCATTGATGGACCAGAAACGGCTCTTCCTGGCGATCGCGGTATCGCTGGCGATTCTGCTGGGCTTCCAGACGCTGGTTGCTCCGCATCTACCGAAACCGCCGCCGCAGCAGGTCGCGCAAACGACCGCCGCCACGCCCCCAACCGGATCGCCAGGTGCTGCGGCGCCACCCGCGCCGGTCGCCGAACCACGCACCGTGCCCCGCGTGAAGATCGACGCGCCGAAGGTCCAGGGCTCGATCAACCTGCTCGGCGCCAAGCTGGACGACCTGGTCCTGAAGGATTACCGGGAGGAAATCTCCCCCACATCGCCGCTGGTACGCCTGCTGGAGCCGCGATCGGACCCGCAGCCCTATTATATCCAATACGGCTGGACCGCCCCGGCCGGCGAAACGGCCAAACTGCCGGACAACGATACGGTCTGGACAGCGTCGTCCGACGCCCTGGGCTCCGGCAAACCGACCACCCTGTCCTGGAACAACGGCGCCGGCCTGACCTTCCAGATCGGCCTGACGATCGACGACGAATACATGTTCGCGGTCACGCAGACCGTGAAGAACACCACCGGGCAACCGGTGAAGCTGTTTCCGTGGTCACGCATCCGGCGTGACTACAAGCCCGAGGTGGCCGGCTACTACGTTCTGTTCGAAGGCCTGCTTGGTGTCGTCGATGGCACGTTGCAGGAAACCTCCTACGACAAGGCCAAGTCCGAGGGCGACAAGAAAGCCGGTCTGGCCTATGAGGCGACCGCCACCGGCGGTTGGGCGGGCATCACCGACAAATACTGGCTGACCTCGCTGATCCCGGACCAGGCCATCGCGTCCAAGGTCAATTTCCGCCACATCGACGACCATGGCGACCATTACCAGGTCGATTATGTCACCGTCGATCCATTGACCGCCCCGGCCAACGGCGACGTGACGACCGTCAGCCACGTCTTCGCGGGCGCGAAAGTGGTAACGCTGCTGGACCACTACATGGACCAGTTCCACATCCCCAGCTTCGACAAGGCGGTGGATTTCGGCTGGTTCTACTTCCTGACCAAACCGATCTTTTTCGCCCTGGATTACTTCAACGGCCTGCTTGGCAATTTCGGCCTGGCGATCATGATGTTCACCGTCCTGGTGAAGCTGCTGTTCTTCCCGCTTGCCAACTACTCCTACCGCTCCATGAGCAAGATGAAGCTGCTCGGGCCGAAAATGACGGCGTTGCGGGAGCGGCTGAAGGACGATCCGCAAAAGATGCAGCAGGAGATGATGGGCCTGTACCGGACCGAAAAGGTGAATCCCGCCTCCGGCTGCCTGCCCATGGTCGTGCAGATTCCGGTGTTCTTCTCGCTGTATAAGGTCATCTTCGTCACCATCGAGATGCGGCAGGCGCCGTTCTTCGTCTGGATCCACGACCTGTCGCAGATCGATCCTACCAATATCTTCAACCTGTTCGGGTTGATCCCGTTCGACCCGGCGGCCTATCTGCCGCTGCTGCAAATGGGGGTCTGGCCGCTGATCATGGGCTTCACCATGTTCTTGCAGCAGAAACTGAACCCGCCGCCGCCCGATCCGGTGCAGGCCAAGCTGTTTCAGTTCATGCCCATCATCTTCACCTTCATGATGGCGAAGTTCCCAGCCGGCCTGATTATTTACTGGAGCTGGAACAACACGCTTTCGATCGGACAACAATGGCTGATACAACGCAGCACCAAACTGGCGAAACCCGCTTTAGCCCGCACTTGATTGGAAGTGACGGCCAAAACCTGACGCCGGACGAATTGGCGGCCGTGCTCGAAAAGGGCCGGCTGCTGTTCGCGGCTGAGTGTACATTCTTTTTCGGCGCCCAGAAGCTGGACCAGCTTCCACCGCTGCAAGGCACCGAAATCGCCTTCGCCGGCCGGTCCAACGTCGGCAAATCGTCCTTGCTGAATGCCCTCACGGGGCGCAATGCGCTGGCCCGCACATCCCGCGAACCCGGCCGCACCCGGCAGTTGAATTTCTTCAACCTGGGCGACCGGCTGACCCTGGTCGATATGCCGGGTTATGGTTACGCACGCGCGTCCAAGGACATCAAGGCCGACTGGCAGGGCATGATGTTCGAGTATCTCCGCGGCCGCCCCACGCTGCGCCGGGTCATGCTGCTGATGGATGCCAGGATCGAGTTCAAACAGGCCGACCACGACGTAATGGATCTGCTGGATCGCGCAGCCGTGACGTTCCAAATCATCCTGACCAAGACCGACGGCGTGAAACCCCCGGCCCTGGCCCGCAAGATCCAGGAGACCGAAACCCTGGTGCGCTCGCACGCCGCGGCTTTCCCGCGCATACTGACCACGAGTAGCGAGACCGGCGACGGCATCCCCGCGCTGCGAGCGGAGTTGGCGTCCCTTTCGGATTGAGGGGAAAGACACATGGCCAAACCCACGAAGCCGGCGCCCGGACCGAACCGCGGCGAAATCGACGAGTCGTTGGTCATGCTCGCGGAGATGCTGCTCAGCGATTTCTTCTTCGACGAGGACAAAGAGCAGGACTACAAAAAAAAGCTGTCGAAAAACCGCCCAACCGGGTCGGCCGGCGTGCTGCTGGAAGAACAGACGATCGAACTGGACGAAGGTTCGGCC
>JAYUEJ010000751.1:0-3272 GCA_043739265.1 Rhodopila sp.
AAATCCTCCGACACCGCGGTGACCTTGCCCAGCCTGTGAGCCAAATTCTGCACCGCCAGGAAGGTCGGATTATCGGTGGCGATGCCGCGGATGATCTCCACCAGCTTCATGACCGGGACCGGGTTCATGAAGTGCATGCCGATGAACTTCTCCGGCCGATCGGTCGCCGCACCAAGCCGCGTGATCGAGATCGAGGACGTATTCGACGCCACCATGCAGGACGGTTTCAGCTTCGGAATCAACGCCTTGAACACCAGGCGCTTAATGTCTTCCTTCTCCGTCGCCGCCTCGATGACGAAATCCACATCGCTCAGCGCGTCGTATTCGGTCGATGTCGTGACCAGTGCCAGCGCTTCATCCCGCTGATCGGATGTAACGATCGACCGATTGACCTGCCGCTCCATGTTGCGCGCCATGATGGTAACAGCCTTGGTCAGGGCGTCCTGCTTGATATCGACGATCGTGACCGGCAAACCCGCCAGGGCGCAGACATGGGCGATACCGGTGCCCATTTGCCCCGCACCGATGATACCGACGGATCGTATCTCCGGCGGCTCCGTCACCATCGGGGCCATTCCAAAGCCAGGCTTGACGTCTATATTCATTCAGGAGCGCTCCAGTTCCGCCGCCAGTTCCGGCAGCGCGGTGAACAGATCAGCAACCAGGCCGTAATCGGCAACCTGGAAGATGGGCGCTTCCTCATCCTTATTGATCGCCACGATCACCTTGCTGTCCTTCATGCCGGCGAGGTGCTGAATGGCCCCCGATATCCCGACAGCGATATACAGATCAGGCGCGACGATCTTTCCGGTCTGTCCGACCTGGAACTCATTGGGCACGAAGCCAGCATCCACCGCGGCGCGCGACGCACCAACGGCAGCCCCCAACTTATCAGCAATCGGATCGATAAGCTTGAAGTTTTCGCCGTTCTGCATGCCACGGCCACCGGAAATCACCACACGAGCCGCGCTGAGTTCCGGCCGCTCGCTCTTGGAAAGTTCCGCCGAAATGAATTTCGACAGCGCGGGCATGTTTCCGACGGTAACGGCCTCGGTCGATGCGCTGCCGCCATCGGCCGCCACCGGATCGAAACTGGCGGCACGAACCGTGATGATCTTCTTGCCGTCGGACGACCGCACCGTCGCCAGGCCGTTGCCGGCATAGATCGGGCGAACGAAGGTGTCGGCATCCTCGACGCCCGCGATATCGCTGATCGGCTGCACGTCCAGCAGCGCCGCGACGCGTGGCATCACGTTCTTGCCCACCGCCGTCGTGGCCGCCAGCATGTGCGAATACCCTGGCGCCAGCGCCAAAAGCAGCGCCGCCGTCGGCTCCGCCATCAGGTGATCCAGCGCGGCGTTGTCCGCCACCAGCACCTTGGTCACGCCCGGAAGTTTCGCCGCGGCCGCCGTTGCGCCACCAAGATCGATACCTGCAACCAGGACATGCACCTCACCCAGGGCCTGCGCCGCGGCAACTGCGCTGCGCGACGGCTGCTTGATGCCCAGGGAATCGAATTCGAGAAGAACCAGACTCGTCATCGTCAGATCACCTTCGCTTCAGTGCGGAGTTTGCTCACCAGTTCGGCCACCGACCCAACCTTTTGCCCAGACTTGCGCTTCGGCGGCTCCGAACCCTTCAACACCGTCAGCCGGGGGGTGACATCGACGCCCAGATCAGCCGGCTTCATGTTGGCGATCGGCTTCTTGCGCGCCTTCATGATGTTCGGCAGCGACGCATAGCGCGGCTCGTTCAGCCGCAGATCGGTGGTGACGATGGATGGCAGCGTCAGCGCCACCGTCTCCAGCCCGCCATCCACTTCGCGCGTCACGGTCAGGGTATCGCCCTCGACGGCCAGCCTGGACGCGAATGTACCCTGCGACCAGCCAAGCAGCGCGGCCAGCATCTGGCCGGTGGCGCTCATGTCGTCGTCGATCGCCTGCTTCCCCAGGATCACCAGTTGCGGCTGTTCCTGGTCCACGATCGCCTTCAGCAGCTTGGCAACGGCCAGCGGCTGCAGGTCGGCATCGCTTTCCACCAGGATGCCGCGATCGGCCCCCATGGCGAGCGCCGTCCGGATGGTTTCCGCGCATTGCGGCACACCCATGGAAACCGCGATAATCTCCGTCGCGACGCCCTTTTCCTTCAGGCGGACGGCTTCCTCGACCGCGATTTCGTCGAACGGGTTCATCGACATCTTGACGCCGGCGGTCTCGATACCAGAGCCATCGGACTTCACGCGAACCTTCACGTTGTAGTCAACAACCCGTTTGACGGGGACAATTATCTTCATGGGAGACCGCACCGCTTCCTGGGAACGTGGATGAACACAAATCTAAACACTCGGTATCGTCTCGGTTCCGAGCATCTGTTCGCACCTGCGAGAGGGGAGCCGGACCATATTGACGGGGTTTGCCCATGTCAAACGCCACCTCGGCCGCAATCCACTGCCAGTCACACAGCAGGCCGTTACCGCGCATCCTGATCGCGAGGTCCTTAAGAGATACGGCAATTTTCCCGCGCGTGCGCGTAATCGAGGCAATCTCTTTGGCTTCCTGGCTTAAAATGCCGCCTTTCCAATCGAGACATCAATCCGCGGCTCAGGAGCGCAGCAGGCTCATGAAGATCACAAACAGCAGAATCGTCGCGCCCTGAAGCAGGACACGCCATTGCATAAGTTTGTTCGAACGTCGCGGGTTGCCCTCCCGCACCAGTCCAGCCAGACCGGCGATCAACACCCCCAGCGTGGCAAACATCATGATACCGATCAGGACCGTCATAAATCCGTGCATACTCTCTACATAGGGCCTTCAGCGGATTTGTGGAGATGTCGAAGGGCCGTCGTTCGCTCCTTTTCTCAGGCTTGGCCTCATAGCGGCCATAGGTGCTTCGGCGGCGCCTGCGCGCGCGGCCACCCCGTGTGCCAGACCCCGTCTGTGCCATGACGGTGACACCGGATTTGCGTTGACCCGGCGGCGGCATCTGTGGTCGTACCCGCCGGATGATACGCTTGAACCTCATCCTTCTGTGCGCCATCGTCATCGGCGTCCCCACTCCATCGCCGGCCCAGAAGCCAAATCCCCCGCCGGCGATTTCCGCCGATCAGGCCCGCACGGCGCTCGACATTATGAACGACCCGGCCAAACGCGCCGCATTCGGCGCCACCCTGAACGCCATCATCCAGGCCCAACCCACAGCCCAGCCGGCGCCACCCGCCGCCGCCGAATCGGCCAGGCCGCCTTCCCCCGAAACCACGCTCCAGGGCCTGATCA
>JAYUEJ010000752.1:0-9800 GCA_043739265.1 Rhodopila sp.
TCCGTGGTCAAGGACATCCCGCATATCGGCCCTGGCGACCTGATCAGCGGCCTGATCGCCAATTTTGCCGCCTATCGCGTCAGGCTGGAAGCCGCGTCAGCCGGCGCCGGCACGGCTTTGGCCAATGTCCGCATCCGCCCGCCGCTGCCGAAGCCCGGCAACATCGTCTGCATGGCGGTGAACTACATGGAAGACGGCACGCTGGCGAAACCGGCGCCGATCAATGCCTTCCACAAGGCGTCCACCGCCATTATCGGACCGAACGATACGATGGTGCTGCCGGACGTGCCGGCGATCATCTTCGAAGGCGAGGCCGAAATGGCCGTCGTCATCGGCAAGCGCGCAACGAACGTCGCCGCCGCCGACGCCATGGACTACATCTTCGGCTACATCAATTTCGTCGATGGTTCCGCGCGCGGCCTGCCGCCGGCCGGCAACGTGTTCTTCCAGATGAAGTCGAGGGATACGTTCGCCCCGATCGGTCCATACCTGGTGACCAAAGACGAGATCGACGACCCGCTGAAACTGCCAATCAAGCTCTGGGTCAATGGCCAACTGAAGCAGTCCTTCAACACCGACGACATGGCGCATTCCATCGCCCGCTGCATCGAATGGGTGACGTCCATCCAAACACTTGAACCCGGTGACATCCTGGCCACCGGCACCAACCATCGCGGCCTGTCCAGCTTCATGGACGGCGACGTCGTGGAACTGGAAACCCTGGGGTTGGGCAAGTTGTGCTTCAACATCCGCGACGACCTGAAGCGTACATGGTCACGGGAAACCCGATTGGACCGGCAGAAAAAGAATGAGGAAGGCCCGACACCGCAACTGACCGGCAAACATACGCAGCCGGCATGACAGCGTATCTGGTCGTGCGCGCGGTCGTTGCCGATCCGGCGGATCGTGCGCCGTTCGATCACTGGTATCGAACGGAACATCTGCCGGACGCAATGAAAGCGTTCCAGGCAAGGTCGGCGATGCGCGGCTGGAGCACGCTCGATCCTTCGGTACACACCGCCTACTACCGTTTCAACACCCTGGACGACGTCCAGGCGATCAGCGACAGCCCGGCCATACGCGCGCTGATCGCCGAATTCGACCGAGTATGGGACACGCGCGTCGTGCGCACCCGCGACATTCTTCCGATCGCCGACGAAATGAAGGAATAAATGATGGCCGACCCAGAAATGACCGCGTTGCGTGCGGTTATCGCCGCCAGGCCGAAGGCCCCGGACATCGCACGGATGCGGCTGGACGCGGACGCGCGTGGCAAGGCATTCGGCCTGCCATCCGATGTGACCGTCCAGCCGGTCAGCGCCAATGGTGTGAAGGCGGAATGGACAACGACACCGGATGCCGATCCGTCCAGCGCCATTCTGTATCTGCACGGCGGCGGCTACGTCATCTGTTCCCTGGACAGCCATCGCCACCTCGCCGCCGAAATCGGACGCGCCTCAGCCGCTCGGACTCTCGCGATCGATTACCGTCTCGCGCCGGAAAATCCATTCCCGGCGCCGATCGAAGACACGCTGGCGGCGTACCGCTATCTGCTTGACAGCGGTCTGAAACCGAACCGTATCGCGCTGGCCGGCGACAGTGCCGGCGGCGGTCTGGTGGTCGGTGCCCTGCTGGCGATCCGCGAGGCCGGATTGCCGCTGCCCGCATGCGGCTGGTGCATCTCCCCCTGGGTCGATATGCAGGCAGTGGGTCAATCGTTCACGGACCGGTCCGAAAACGACCCGACCGTCCAGCGCGCCACCATCCTGATGATGGCGGAATGGTATCTTGGCGGCGCCGATCCGCTACATCCCCATGCCGCACCTATTCATGGCGACCTGAAAGGGTTGCCGCCGCTGCTGATCCAGGTCGGCGCCCATGAAACCCTGTTGGACGATTCCGTTGCCCTGGCCCGGAAAGCCGGCGCCGCGGACGTGATCGTCGATCTTCAAATCTGGCCCGAAATGATCCACATCTGGCACCTGTATTTCCCGGTCCTGTCGGCCGGGCGGCGCGCCATCGCCTCGGGCGGATCGTTCGTGCGCAACGCTATCAAGGGAGAATAGAATAATGGACATTCGTTTCGACGACCGGGTCGCGATCGTCACCGGCGCCGGTGCGGGTCTCGGCCGTCAGCACGCGCTGCTGTTGGCCTCGCGCGGCGCCAAGGTGGTGGTGAACGATCCGGGAGCATCGGTCGATGGCACCGGCGGTGCCCATGCCGCGGCCGATCAGGTGGTGGCGGAAATCAAAGCCGCCGGCGGCCAGGCCGTGGCCAGCTACGCCTCGGTCGCCGAGGAAGCCGCCGCGCAATCCATCATCGATACAGCCGTCAATACCTGGGGCCGGTTGGATATCCTGGTGTGCAACGCCGGCATCCTGCGCGACAAAGCGTTCAACAACATGTCCATGGAGGACTACGAGGCGGTCAACCAGGTGCATCATTTCGGCACCGCCTATTGTGTCAAAGCCGCGTGGCCGATCATGCGCAAACAATCCTACGGCCGCATCGTGGTGACGACATCAGGCTCCGGCACCGTCGGCAATTTCGGACAGGCGAACTACGGCGCCGCGAAGATGGCGGTAAACGGACTGATCAACGTGCTGCGGCACGAGGGCGCCAAATACAACATCCGCTGCAACGCGATTTCCCCATCCGCCTACACAAGGATGACCGAATCGTTGCTGCCGCCGGACATCGCGCCGTGGATGAAGCCCGAACTGGTTTCTCCGGCCGTCGCATGGCTATGCAGTGAAGAATGCGACCAGAATGGCGAAATCATTGCCGCCACGGCCGGCGGCTACGCCCGCGTGCAATATTTCGTCAGCGAGGGTGCCCAGTTCGACCCCGCCGAACCTGTAACGATAGAGATGGTGCGCGACAGCCTGGACAAAATCCGCGATCTGTCCACGGCGAAACCGTATTTCGGCATGATGGGCAACGTAGTGGACAAGCTGCGGGAAATGGGGCGGATCAAGTAGCCGCTTCACCATCGCCGTAATCAACCATCGAAACCGACAGGATTTGGAACCACAGGTAAATACAAATAATGAATTCCCGAATCTCCAGGGAATAAAATTTTCTATTTGTGTTCATCTGCGTTTATCTGTGTTTCCGAATCCTGATCTTCGTTTACAGCAACCCACCCCGGGGTCACACCAACGCCGTATCCGAAACCGCCGGCCGAACCGTCATCGCCGCCCGCAGCACGTCCAACGGCTGCAACATCCCATCCCGCTCAAAATGCCAGAACGTCCACCCATTGCAGCTCGGTGCGTTCTGCAACAACGCGCCAACCTTGTGGATCGAGCCGCGGATGTCCCCGGCACTCAGCGATCCGTCCGGCCCGACCATCGCGCTAACCCGCCGCTGCCGGTCGAACACCGTCGTCCCCGGCGCGATCAGCCCCTGCTCCACCAGACTACCGAACGGTATCCGAGGCGCCTCCCGCTTCGTCGGCTGTGACGTCGCTCCCTCCACGGAAATCGCCTTCTCCCGCCGCACCCGCCCGATAGCGGCCTCGGCATAAGCCGGATGGCGCTCGATCCCAATGAAATGCCGCCGCAGACGTTTCGCCATCGCCGGCGTGGTGCCGGTGCCGGTGAACGGGTCCAGGATGATATCATCCTGGTTCGTGCTGGCCAGCAGCACCCGGTGCAGCAGCGCCTCCGGCTTTTGAGTAGGATGCAGCTTCAACCCGTGGTCGTTACGCATCCGCTCATTACCCGTACACAGCGGGATAAACCAGTCGCTGCGCATCTGAATGTCGTCGTTCAACGACTTCATCGCCTGATAGTTGAACCGGTACCGTGAATCGCGCCCCTTCGCCGCCCAGATCAGCGTTTCATGCGCATTGGTGAAACGCCGCCCACGAAAGTTGGGCATCGGATTGGACTTGCGCCAGATCACGTCGTTCAGGATCCAAAAACCCAGATCCTGCAGGATCGAGCCAATCCGAAAAATGTTATGATACGCCCCGATCACCCAAAGCGTGCCGTCCTTGCGCAGCAGACGGTGGCATTCGCCCAGCCAGTCCCGGGTAAACGCATCGTACGACGCGAAATCGGTGAATTTGTCCCAATCGTCATCGACACCATCGACCAGGCTGTCATCCGGGCGCCGCAATTCCCCCCGCAATTGCAGATTGTACGGCGGGTCGGCGAATACGCAATCCACCGACGCGGCCGGCAACATGCGCATTAACTGCACACAATCGCCTCGCAAAATCTGATCCAACGGCAAATCGTGATAGCGGTCCAAGACCCGTTTCCAACCTTAACAACTCTCTTGGCGCATCGTGACCGGTCGCCCGAAGTCAGGTCAATCCGCAATCGTCAACGTCAACCGCAGTTGTGCCACGGTGCCGAACGACTCCCGATGATGGCGGGTCGGTCCGAGTCGCTGCAAAGCGTCCCGGTGCAGCGCCGTGGCATAGCCGGCATTGGCCTGCCACCCGTACCCGGGAAACCGCACCGCCAACCGAGACATGGCGCGGTCGCGGATCACTTTGGCGACGATGGACGCAGCGGAAATCGACAAACACAGCGCATCGCCACCCACCACGCAGCGCACCGCGCAGGCCAGTTTCGGCGGGTAATTGCCGTCCACCAACGCCAAATCGGGAACGACCCCCAGCCGAACAACCGCGCGCCGCATCGCCAACATCGAGGCGTGCAGAATATTGAGCCGGAAAATCTCCGTCACCGAGGCGGCCCCGATGCCGATCTCGGCCGACGAGGCGCGCAAGGCCAGGAACGCTGCCAGACGCCGGGCGGCGGTCAGTTTCTTCGAATCGTCCAGCATGGCAGCCAGTTCGATCGAAATATCGGCCGGCAGCACGACGGCAGCAGCGACCACGGGGCCGGCCAGCGGTCCCCGGCCTGCCTCATCCACCCCGGCGACCCGCCCGCCGGCGGCACGTTCCATATCCAGACTGGGCATCGAACCCGCTTAGCCGCATCGCGCCGAGTCGGGGAAGGCGAGCAATCGCTTCGCATCCGCCGCCGCCCCTGATATGACGCGCGCATGACCGCAATCGCTTCCATGACCGGATTCTCCCGAACCGAGGGCGCCCTCGACGGCATTGCCTGGGCCTGGGAACTGCGCAGCGTTAACGGCCGCAGCCTGGAACTGCGTTTCCGCCTGCCGAACGGGTGGGACAGCCTGGAGGCAAGCTGGCGCGACATGGCCGGCAAGGCCCTGAAGCGCGGCAACGTGACCGCCAACCTGACGATCAAACGGGAGTCGCAAACCCGCCTGGAACTGGACCCGGTGGCGCTGGAGCAAGTGTTGAAGATCGTTTCCGATCTGCACCGCCGCATCCCGGGCAGTCCGCCGCCGTCAGCCGAGGCGCTGCTGTCGCTGCCGGGCGTGCTGCGTCAGGCGCAGGCCGATCAGCAGGAGGAAAAAGCCGCCGCCGTCATCGATGTGCAGGCCGGATTTATCGCGGCTCTGGCCGATCTTATCACGTCCCGCCAGGCCGAGGGCGACCGGTTGGCCACCATCCTGAATCGCCAGTTGGACGCCATCGCGACACTCTGCGACACCGCCGCCGTCCAGGCCGCCGGCCAGCCGGCGGCGCAACGCGCGCGCATGTTGGAAAACCTGCAAACCCTGCTGCGCGAAACGCCGAACCTGTCCGAAGAGCGGATCGCCCAGGAAGTCGCCGTGCTCGCCAGCCGGTCGGACGTGCGCGAGGAACTGGATCGGCTGTCCAGCCACATCGCCGCCGCCCGCGACCTGATGGGTGAAGCGGTCAACATCGGCCGCAAACTCGATTTCCTGACCCAGGAGTTCAATCGCGAGGCCAACACGCTCTGCAGCAAGTCCGCCACCGCCGCGCTGACCGCCACCGGCCTGAGTTTGAAGGCCGCGATCGAGCAGATGCGAGAGCAAGTGCAGAACATCGAATGACCGAAATCCCGCGGCGTGGCGTTTGCCTGGTTCTGTCGGCGCCATCCGGGGCCGGCAAGACCGCGATCGCCGAGGCCCTGCTGGCCACCGAACCAAATCTGGAACGATCGATCAGCGTCACGACACGCGGCAGGCGTCCGCAAGAAATCGAAGGTGTTCACTACCATTTTCTGACCGAGGACGGATTCCAGGACGCCCTGCGTGACGATGCGCTGCTGGAATGGGCGCGCGTCCTGCAAGGCACGCACGCCTACGGCACCCCGCGCGCCCCGGTGGAGAAAGCGCTGGCCGAAGGCCGCGACGTGGTGTTCGACATCGACTGGCAGGGGCACCAGAAGTTGCGGGACAAACTGCCGGCGGATGTGGTCGGCGTGTTCGTCCTGCCGCCGAACCTGATGGCCCTGCGATCCAGGCTGGTCGGCCGGGCCGGTGACCATGGCGAGGAAATCGAGCGCCGCATGCGCGTGGCGACCGAGGAAATCCGCCATTGGGTCGAATTCGATCATGTGGTGGTCAATGAAGACCTGCCAACCGCGACCGAAGCGGTGCGCGCCATTCTGCACGCCGCCCGATCCGCCACCGCCCGGTTGACCGGCTTACAGCGGTTTGTCGATGGGCTGGACTGAATAGACCTCGCGGCGTTTGGACTATTGGATTTTGATGGTATTCGGCGTATGTATGACGGATCGTATTACCGTGGGCATCAATGATGGCAACCATAACGGCAAGGCGCGTCGGCAACTCGATCGGCTTCAGCATCCCAGCCGATACCTGCGCCAGGCTTGGGATTGAGCCCGGCCGCACCTTCACGCTGATAGAGGGCGAAGACGGCTTCAAAGTCGCCAGAACCAATCCGATTCTTGAGCGTCAGTTGGCCTTGGCCGACGACGTGCTACGCTCTGAATCTGACGTCCTACAGGCGCTCGCAAAACGGTGAGCGAGCCGGAGTTTCTGCTCCGGGAGGTCGTCGAGTATCTTCACGATCAGGCGGTTCGGACGCATGGCGGACATTTCGGCATCCGCGATGACACCATGCTTGAAAGCGCGCTCGCGCGGCCTCGGCAAAAATGGGCGTATGGCAATCCGCCGCCGGACATGGCTGCCTTGGCTGCGGCGTATGCGTTTGGTATCGGCCGGAATCATGCTTTCGTGGACGGCAACAAGCGCACTGGCTGGGCCGCCTGTGTATTGTTTTTGAAGACCAATGGTGTCTCGATCCGTGCCTCGGGTTTCGACGGTGTTAAAACAATGATCGCGTTGGCCGAGGGGACTTTAACTGAAGCCGACTTCGCGGATTGGCTCCGAAGCCAGATACAAGACTGACAGGTTTTGCCGCCATCGGTCGGGGATTGCCGCGCCAGTGCGATGCTCGCGATCTCCCGCGCGGACGACTGGCCCACGACACGGTGGCCACTGGTGCGGCGCACACTGGGGCGGCGCCCACTGGGGCGGTCTCCAAAGCCGGTGATGGCTTCCAGGCCGAACAAACCCTGTTGGCGTTGACGTCGCACTGGGCGATGATCGCCATAGCCAACCCGCCAACCCGAGTCGCCGCGGAAGTGACGCCATGAGCATCCGACGCCAAGCGTCGTCCGATCAGGACCTGTTGGGCGGCGAAGCCCGTACCTATTGGGTAGGCACCCTGCGGAACGCGCTCGCCGCCCGCACCGCACTGGCAGCGGACATCGCCGAGGACGCGTTGCAGGCCTGCCCTACCGATCCGGAATTGCTGCTGCTGGCGATCCTGACCGCGCTGGCCGGGCAGAAGACCGAACGGGCGATGAGCCTGATCAAGCGCTACGGCAAGCGTTACGTGCCAGGCAAGAGCAGCGGTCTGCTCAACGCCCTCGCCCTTGGTCAACAGGGCCGGTTCGTCCAGGCACTGGCCCAGCTCCGGGAGCAAAATTTGGAGTCCGCCGCGAACGCCCGCGACTGGTTCGTGGGCGACGGCATTCTGGAAGACTGGCTCTACGCTCGGCTGCGCGAAATCCGAATAAACGCTTTCCGTCCCGTGGCGAAAACCCCGGTTAAGGTGGTGCCGAAGCCGGCCGTGAAAAAGGCCGTGGCAAAACCCCAACCTGTTCGTTTGACGCCGGTTCTTCCAACGCTCCCGGACCTTCCGAAGCTGGAGGCCCGGTTCGACATGGCGTTCGAAATCGCCAATCCCGATGCGATCGAAATCGACGGCACCGAACCCAATCCCGTGGCGTTTCGCCTGCGCGGCGAACTGACCCGCCTTAGTCTGTTCGAAGGTTTCGACGAACTGCTGTGCCTGCCGGCGCTGCAAGGCGTGGAGGCGCATTGGTACCAGGTCGAAACCGTCCGCAAAGTATTGAAGCAGTATCGCGGACGCGTCCTGCTGGCGGACGAGGTCGGTCTCGGCAAAACCATCGAGGCCGGCATGGTCCTGAAGGAATACATCCTGCGCGGCATGGCCGAACGCATCCTGATCCTGGTCCCGGCGTCCCTGGTTGGGCAGTGGCGTGACGAAATGGCGGCCAAATTCGGCATCGAATGCGCCACGAGCCATGACTCGCTGCTGCGGAACGATCCGGCTGCGTTCTGGGCTCAGCCGCGTGTCATCGCCTCTATCGCCTCTGCCCGCCGCAAGGAACAGGCCGAGATGCTGGCGGGCCTGCACTACGATGTGGTGGTGGTCGATGAGGCGCATCATCTGCGCGACCAGTCCAGTGCAAGCTATCAACTGGTGAACCGGCTACAGAAACGTTTCCTGCTGTTACTGTCGGCGACACCCGTGCAGAACAGCCTGCTGGAACTGTACAACCTTCTGACTCTCCTCCAACCCGGCATCTTCAAAACCCAAAAAGAGTTCCGCTCGGTTTACATGGTGCCCGGCAAACCGCGCGAACCCGCGAACCGCGACCGCTTGCGCGACCTGATGCGCGGCGTGATGGTACGCAACACCCGCGCGCTGGCCGCGCTGCACATGCCAAGACGCCACGCATCGACCTTACGCGCCACACCAGACGCCGCCGAAGCCGCCTGCTACGAACAACTGACCGCGCTGGTCCGCGAGGCGGCGTCCGGCGGCGAGGGTGCCCACCGCTTATCACTGCAACATCTGCTGGCCGCGGCGGGGTCGTCACCGGGCGCCGCCGCCGCCGCCATCGGCCGCTTCGCCGAACGCCATCCCGGCGATACACGTTGGGTGGCGTTGCAGGCCCGCACCCGAGCCATCGCCGCCGGCGCGAAGGAAGCCGCGTTGCTGCGGCTGCTGGCGCAGAACCCATCAGAAAAGAAACTGGTCTTCGTCCACCACCGCGACACGCTGGCGCATCTGGCCAACCGGTTGCGCCGCCAGAAAATCCCGTTCGCTCAATTCTCCGGCGACATGACCGGCCCGCAAAAGGACGCGGCGGTCGAAGCCTTCCGCGACACCGTGCCCGTGCTGCTGTGCACCGAATCCGGCGGTGAGGGCCGCAACCTGCAATTCTGCAACACTCTGATCAACTTCGACATTCCGTGGAACCCGATGGCGATCGAACAGCGCATTGGCCGCATCGACCGCATCGGCCAGACCCGCGAGGTGTTCATCTTCAACCTGGTGACCGCCGGGACCATCGAAGACCAGGTGCTGCGCATCCTGGACGAAAAAATCAACATGTTCGAACTGGTGGTGGGTGAGGTCGGCGCCATCCTGGGCGAAATCGACGAGCAACAAGATTTTTCCACCCTGGTACTGGATGCCTGGCTGCAAGGCACCGAACAAGGCCGCGCCGACGCCTTCACGAAACTTGAAAACCAACTGCTGGCCGCCCGTCGCGACTATGAGGGCGTGAAACAACTCGATGAAGCGCTGTTCGGGAATGAACTCGATGCTGCTTGATACCCACGAAGAAAACCGCATGCAGCACTTCGTCGCCGA
>JAYUEJ010000753.1:0-3258 GCA_043739265.1 Rhodopila sp.
AAGATGTAGTCCGGGATCAGGTCGTTGGTGCGCTTCACCATCTCCGGCCCGACGATCGCCGCCAGCACACCGCCCGCGAGAACCAGCGAAATCGCCCGCGCCTTGGCGTGCTGATCGGCGACCTCGGCGGCGGCGAAACGCAGATGCTGGGATATGCCGAAGCCGAGCCCGGCGGGGATAGCGCCGAAGCAGTAGATGACGAAATTCCCGGTGTAGATGCCCAGCGCGAACGTCAGGCTGCCGATCATCATAATGCCGCATCCCAGCCAGAACCCGCCGCGCCGGCCGAACCGGGGAAAGGCATAGCCGGCGACGATCGAGGCGCTCATGACCGACACCATCTGGATCGCCATCGGCAGCGTGTTCAACGCCGTGCCGGACAGTTTGTAGCCGACCAAAGAGGCCATGACGGTCTGGCCCGACATCACGGCGTTCATCAGCGCCTGACAGGCGAACAGCAGCCAAACATTTTTGTTCATGTTGCCTTGTCGATCCCCTCGGGCGCCCGGTTAAAAGTGGCTCCAGCCCCCCTTTGTCAGAGCGAGGGGTTCTCCGCTGGCCTGTCGCACCATGACCTCGGCCGCTCCGGAATGGAAGTGTCCGATCCGCGTGACCGGGATGCCAGCTCGTTCGGCCGCCTGTTGCAATGCGTCGGTTCGGTTCGGCGGCACCGCCAACAGCAACTCATAATCGTCGCCTCCGGTCAGGCAGGTCGTCAGCCATTCCGGCCCCGCCAGGCGCGCGGCATCGGACAACGGCACGGTTTCCAACTGGATTTCCGCCGCCAGATCGCTGGCGCGGCAAAGATGCCCCAGGTCCTGCACCAGGCCGTCCGACACATCCATGCCGGCCGACGCGATGCCGGCCAGCGTCAATCCCACTCGAGGCCGCGGCAGGCGATACCGGTCGAGCAAAAAGCCGCTGGGGTCATCGAGCCGCCCCAACGCCACCGCGAGGCCAAGGGCGCCGTCGCCGATGGTGCCGGTGACCCAGAGTTCATCGCCCGCCCGGGCGCCGAACCGATGTACAGCGGTGCCGGGTGCGACGTGGCCGATGATGGTCAACGACAGCGAAATCGGCCCTGGTGTCGAGGTCGTATCGCCCCCCAGAAGCGTCACGCCGTAGGTCTTCTGGTCCTGTGCCAGGCCGGCGGCGAACGCGGCGAACCAGGCATCCGGCGTGTCCTTGGGGGTGGACACGGTCATCAGGTATTGCAGCGGCACCGCGCCCTTCGCGGCCAGGTCGGACAGGTTGACCCGCAGCAGCTTGCGGCCGATCAGGTCCGGCTTGTCGTCCGGCAGAAAGTGCACACCGGCCACCATGGCGTCCGCGGTCAGCACCAGTTGCCGCCCCGGCGGTGGCGTCATCAGCGCCGCGTCGTCGCGCAGATCCAACGCGCCCGGCCCGGCCAGCGGGCGAAAATGCCGGGCGATCAGGGAAAATTCGGCTGGAAGCCTCATGTGCGCTGTCCCTTTCACCGGCTGACGTCAGCGGCCGGCGATCTTTTGCCGGCGCCATTCGCGGGTGATTTGATCGCGTATTCCGTCCACCACAACCCAGTCTATTTGCATCCGCCTGGACACCATCGCCGGCGTGGCGCCGACGCGTGCCAGCGAAGCCGTGGGGATGTCGGCCCTGGCGTTCACCGGCGCGTAAAACATCCCCTCGGTGAGCAAGCGCTGGGCTTCGGGACCCAGCAGCCAGGCGATCAGGGTGCGGGCGGCGGCGGGTTGCGGGGCGCCTTTCACCAGGTTGACCGACGTCATCATCACCGGGCTGCCTTCTTCGGGGATCGTGGCGGCGAATCGTCCGGGCGTCAGCGCCGCCTGGTTCTGCGCGCGCGCGTTCCAGCCGGGCCCTATCCCCGCATCCCCTACGGCGATCGCCGTGTAGATGTCCGGCACCGGGTCCCACAGCACGACGCGAGGGGCGAGTTGAGCCAGGGCAACCAAACCGACCTCCAACGAGCGGAGCAACTCGCCGCCGCCGAACAGCGCGCCCGCCACCGCTGTCATCGCCAGTGCCACCGGGTCGGGCGGGCTTTGCAAGGCGATCCGCCTTCCATAGGCGCTATCCCAAAGATTGCGCCAGGAACTCGGTGGCCGAGTGACCTGGGCCGGGCTGTAGCCCATCGCGAGGCTATCCAGGATCAACGCCGGCCCGGCGACGTTCGGTATCAGCGCCTGGGGGATAAGGTCGTTCAGCACCGGCATGGTGTCGGGTTTGAGCGATTCCAGCAGGCCCTCGGCCGTGGCGCGGGTGGCCACGCCGGCCTCCAGCAGCACGACGTCGGTGGATGGATACGCCCGTTGCGAACGCAGCAGCGCCAGGGTCTGAAACGCGTTGCCGACAGGGTAGAAGAAAACCGGGATGTCGGGGTGGGATTTTCGGAACGCCGCCAGCACGATGCCATCGAACCAGGTCTGGAACCAACCGCCCACCGCCGCGATCGTCAGGCCGCGGGCAGCCCGGGCCGGCCGCGCGATCACGGCTGGTGAGGCGAGGGTAAGGGCGCCGAACTGACGCCGGGTGAGAACGGCGCGGGATCGATGCGACAACAAGGCTGGAAACCCATCAAAACAGAACGGAAGGGTAGCATATTAACCGGTTTGGAAAACGCTTTATCCGAACGTCCAGCCCGATCGGCGGCCGCGGGGTCGATGTGACGGATGGTGAAGTTCAAAGGCCTGCTTTCAACGCGGATGCACGCCGTTGGATTGGTCCGTTTGAACGCAAAATGACGCCGCCCGGGAGCCCCGTTGCATCGCACCTGAAATCGCCTGGCTGCCGAGGGTTGGCGATTCGTTTCGACAAGGCGCGCATTTGGAACCACGAATGAACAGGTTTCTGGTTTGGAAGCGGTCCGGGAAAATCATGCCGGCATCTCTTCCAGCCGCCCCGCGACGATGGACAATACGCTGGTCCAGTCGCCGCGTTCCGGCTGGCGTAGCAGCCACATGGACGGATACCACGGGCTGTCGTCACGCTCTAGCAACCATCGCCAATCCGCCAGATGCGCCAGCAATAGCCAGACCGGCCGATCCAGGGCGCCAGCCAGGTGACAGACGGATGTATCGACCGATATCACCACATCCATCAATGCAACCAATGCGCCGGTATCACCGAAATCATGCAGATCGGCGGCGTGGTTCCGGATATGCGGCATCGCCGTTAAGCGGGCTCGATCGGCGGGGCGGATGTCGTTTTGTATGACGTGGAATTCGATGCCGGGGCGATTGGTCAGAACGGTTGAGAAAA
>JAYUEJ010000754.1:0-3258 GCA_043739265.1 Rhodopila sp.
ACGGCGGGAACGTCGCCGCTCAGGGCGGTCTGCAGGCGGTTGGCGAGATCCTCCATGTCGGCGAGTCGTTCCCGCAAATAGGGGTCGCCGATGCGGCGCATGCGGTCGTGGAGTTCGCGGGCGACTCGCTGCACCGCGGCTTCGGCGGTCAGGCCGCCGCGGATCACGTCGCCGACCCGGCGCAGCCACCCGGCATCGGACGCGACCAGCCGGTACGCCTCCAGCACTTCGCGGGACGCATTGACATCGGCCGCCCGCCCGTTGTGCGGCACATCGGCGAACAGGTCGTCCAGGCCGCGCTGCATGCGGTCCACCGCCTGGTCCAGCCGGTTTTGTTCGGCATCGGGATCGTCGGCGAGCAGCATGACCGCGGGACGTGCGGATCGCAGCAGGACGATCGGCCCGGCCGCGATGCCGCCCATCAGCGGCGTGCCGGCGAACAGCCGCGGTACGGTGGCGCCCAGTCCTTCGGGGGACCCGTCGGTGGCGCCGCTGCCGGACAGCATCTCGGCCAGCAGCATGGCGACGGTTTCGACGTCATCAACCTCGAGGTCGATGAAATTGCGGGGGGTGCGGTTCTGCACCACGATCACCCCCAGGGTGCGGCCGGAGCGGCGCACCGGGACCGCGAGCAGCGAGGCGAAGGGTTCCTCACCGGTTTCCGGGCGGTAGGCGAAGGCGGGGTGGTTCTGCGCGTCCGGCAGGTTCATCACCGCCCCGGTGGCCGCGCACAGGCCGACGATGCCCTCGCCGACGCGCAACCTGGTGTGGCCGATGGCGTCCTGTCTCAGGCCCTCGGTGGCGGCCAGTTCCAGGATGTCGCCCGGGCGCTGGACATAGACCGAGCAGACTTCGCTGACGAGTTCGGAGGCGACGAGTTGCACAAGGGCGGACAACGGCGCGGCGCCATGCGCCCGCAGGTCTCGCAGCCGGGAGAGCAGGCGCCTGGGACCGGTCATACGACGCCGGCGGGTCCGGTCGATGGTCCGGTGTGCATCCTGGTGGGTCCTTTCGCCGACGCTGCTCGGTGTGTTGCGGGTTGTATCTTGCCGGTTTGGCAGCGTTTGGACAGTGACCATGTGGCAATATTTCGGCCGCACCACCGATCCGGCTGTGTCGGGCGGTTCCCGCGGGACGGTTCGGGGTGAGGATGCAGCGCCGGCAGGGTTTGAGAGAGGAGCACGGTCCGTCGGCAAGCTTTCGTGCCATTGCCGGCACCGTCGCCTGGCGTTCACCGCAGATGTGTTTTGCGAGGCGGGGTGGAGCGGATGTTGGACACCAGCGCGTCGGTGGTGGCGATCAGCCGCCGCGGCACCGCGGCGCCGTCGGGGTGCGCCATGGACCTGTCAACCTCGCTGCGGTTCGACCATGAAGATGGTCGAGGTCCGGCGATTTCACAAAATCAAAAGCGCCGTATGGAGAAATATATACTTCCTCATTATGGTCTCGTAGCACTATTGGGTGGGACGGGAGATGTGCTTCCACACGGTTCGGAAGCGGCCATGAAGCATCTCTATCATTCCGGATACATAAAGAAAATTCAGGGCAAAGGCATCAGGCCCCGATTGCCTTGGGAGGGCAATCGGATAACCCGTGAAAATCACTGTGCCTGGATACTAGTGCACGCGGACAAGCAACGATTTGATGCCGTGCAGCAGGTTGGAGTGCTGGTAAACCGGCTTGTCCACCGCCTCGATTCGCAGGTCCCGGCGCACGATTTCCTGCCACAACACGCGCAACTGCAGTTCAGCGAGGCGGTTGCCCAGGCAGCGATGAATGCCGAACCCGAAGGAAATATGTTCGCGCGGGCGAGCGCGATCGACGATGAAATCGTTGGGGCGATCGATTACCTCGTCATCCCGATTGCCCGAAATATACCACATCGCAACTTTATCGCCGGCCTTGATTGTTTTCCCGCGCAACTCAAAGTCAGCGATCGCGGTCCGGCGCATGTGGATCACCGGCGTGTGCCAGCGCACGACCTCCGATACCATGCTGTCGATCAGGGCCGGGTTTTCCCGCACTTTGCGAAATTCGTCGGGGAAGCGATTGATTGCCCAAACGCCGCCGGACATGGAATTGCGGGTGGTGTCGTTGCCGCCGTTGATCAGCAGCGCCATCTGGCCCATGAATTCCAGGTCGGGCAGGTTTCGGAATGCCTCGCCATGCGCGAGCATGGAGACGAGGTCCGCTTGCGGCGGTAGTTTCGCCCGAGAATCGAACAGGGCGCGCAGTTCGTCCACCATTTTGTAAAGTTCGGCGTAACGCTCGTCCTCGGAATGCACCGGCGCGTCGGGCGAGTCTACATGGCAGGTGTGAACGTCGGACCAGTAGATCAATTTGTGGCGTTGATCCAACGGATAGTCGAACAGGGTCGCGAGCATCATCGAGGTCAGTTCGATCGAGACGGCCGGCACCCAATCGAACACCTGATTGCGCGGCAGAGCATCCAGCACCGCGGCGGTGCGGTCGCGGATCAGCGATTCCAGCCGGGCGAGATTGACCGGCGCGAAGGCCGGGGTGACGACTTTTCGCTGTTCGTCGTGCTTGGGTGGATCGGTGCGAATGAAACTAATGCGTTCGCGGCCTTTCGGATGCTCATCGAGCGTGATTCCGCCGCCATGTTCCCAGCTTGAGGAGAACACCTGGTGGTTCACCTCGACCTTGATGATGTCCTTATACTTGGTCACCGACCAAAAGGGGCCGTAACGACTTTCGGCGGTGTAGTGGACTGGATCTTCCCGCCGCAACCGTTCGAAAAAGCGGTAATGGGCATCCTCGTGATAGATACGGGGGTCGCTGACGTCGAGTCGGTCGAGCGGCACAGCGTAGGGGTCAGGCAGCGCGGCGATATCGACTTGTGCGTTCATGGTTGCTTCCTTGTTACAGGTCAGGCTTAGCGGAAGGCTTTGGCGATGCGGCCCCAGTCCTCGATCGCCGATTCGTGGCCCGGAACGATCGGGATGACAAGCTGCGACAGGCCGCCATCGCGCATGGCCTCTATCCGCTGCTTGATGTCCTGTTCTACCCCGGTGAAGGTGGTTTGGCGAATCAACTCGGCCGTAATGAAGCGTTCTTCTTCCGGCTTCACCGCGACGCAATGGCCGGTGTGGTTCAGCAGATAGCGGGCGTCGGCGGGTTCGAACTTGCGCGCCGCTTCGATGTAGCCCTGCAGGACGTCCTTTACACTGTCCGGCATGGGGGAGGTGTTGAGCCAGCCTTCCATGTCCACATGCGCGGCGCGATGCAGCAGCACCG
>JAYUEJ010000755.1:0-3253 GCA_043739265.1 Rhodopila sp.
AGTACAGCATCGGTCAGGCCGGCGAATTTGGCGCGCAGTTCCTGTTCCGACAGGAAGTTGGACGGCTCGCCTTTCGGCACGACCACCGTCTGCTCGAACCGCTGACCGCGCGCCTCGATCGTCAGCTTACCGGACATGTTGGTTGGGAATTCGGCCTCGATTTCAGGATCGAACACACATTCCACCTTCCCCAGCAGGCCGCGGATGGTCGGATCGTTCAGCAGGGCATAGCTGTCCCAGCCCATCGCACCCGTGACCAGCGCCGAGGAAATCACGAACGGCCCGCTGAACTGGCCATCCACGACGTTCTGGGGGTTGGCTTTCTTGTCCGCCGGCGCGCCGATCAACAGCATGCCCGCCTTCGGCAGGCCCAGCCGGATCGAGGTGATCTCCGACGGCTTGATGTCGTTCGCCGCCCGCAGCGCCAGCGCCGCATCGATTCCGGCATGGCCGTAGCGGCAGGACGGATACGGCTTCACCGCGGTGTTCATCAGTTCCCAAACGGTGCCGAGATTCTGCACCGCACGCTCGGGAGTCGGGTTCGGCGCATAGGCGCGCATGAAACCGTGCTTGCCTTCCAGCGCCTCGGCGGCCCCTTTGAACCCTTCCCGCACCAGGGTCGCGGCCATCAATCCGTTGGTCGCGGCCCAACCGACCTGGAACCGCTTGGTCCACGCCCCATTGGCCAGAAACTGCAAACTGCCGGCCGCCTGAGACAACACGGTACCCAGCGCACCAGCGACGCCGTCCGCGTCCAGTCCGAACACCCTGGCGGCGGCGGCGGCCGCCCCGAACGCCCCGCACGTCGCGGTGGGATGATACCCTCGGTCGTAATGCTCGCCCGCCGGCAATGCCAACGCGACGCGACAGGTCATTTCATAGCCGGCGATGATCGCCGCGAGCACGTCGGCACCCGACGCCCCGACCATCTCGCCCGCCGCCAGCGCGGCCGGAATAACCGGCGCACCCGGGTGCAGCGACCCGGCGGCGTGGGTGTCGTCGAAGTCCAGCGAATGCGCCAGCGCACCATTCAGGAACGCCGCCCCGGCCGGCGTATAGCGCGCCGCGTCGCCGAACACCCCGGAATTGCCCGCCGCCATGCCCATCGCGCGTGTCGCTGCGAGGAACGACGCGGTGCTCTCGGCATCATGCCGCGCGCGAACGATATTGCCCACAAGGTCGAGGACCAGGAACCGGGCGCGGTTTACGACCTCGGGCGGCAGGGCGTCCAAACGGATGCCGGCGGTGAAGGCGGACAAGGTGGCGGTGACGCCCATGGTTTCGTTCCCTTTGGCTACTTGCCAGTAGTCTGCCGGATATGGGACACGAGGCCAAGGTCGTACTCCGGCATTTCTCCTCCACATCGATAGGTCCCGTTGATGACAGTCTATGTGGCGCTGCTCCGCGCCGTGAACGTCGGCGGCAGAGGCATCCTCGCGATGGCCGACTTGCAGGCGCTATGCGTCGCATGCGGCCTGACCGACGTTCGGACTTATATTCAAAGCGGCAATGTCGTGTTTGTCAGCGAGCGGTCCGAACGGTCGTTGAAAATCGAGTTGGAACGGACGATCGCCGACAAGATGGGACGGTCGGTCGGCGTTCTGATCCGTACCGCGGCGGAGCTTCGCGCGACCCTGGCCGCCAATCCTTTCCCGAAGGCGGACCCATCGCTGGTCGGGGTGGTCTTCCTCCCCAAAGCGGTGCCGCCGCGGCTGCTCACCGAACTGGCGTTGGCTGGACCCGAGGATGTGAACATGATCGGTCGCGAGATTTTCGTGCATTACCCGGACGGCATCGGGCGGTCGAAGATGAAACTTCCGTTCGCGGCGGATGGCACGACACGCAATCTGAACACCATTGCCAATTTGATCGCCCTGGCCGGGGCGTAGCGACCACGATCCGCGCCATTAGACCGCGATGCGCCGCGCCTGATGCAGACGGCCGATCCGAGCGGTTTCCTGATTGTGGCCGGCGATCACGCGCACGCCCTCATCCAGCCGCGCCGTGATGTTCGCTGGATCGCACCCCTCCAGGAACGCGATCCCATTGCGCCGGCACGCCGCGAAAACCTTGTCGCGTGCCGACTGCATGACCGGAGAGTAAGGATCGCGCAGCAGCTTTACCGACCCCAGCGACAGGCTTAGGTCGCCCGGCCCCATTTCGGCGAAGCCCAGGCCCGGCACGGCGCAGATCGCATCGGCTTGCGCGATCCCCTCCGGGCTTTCCAGCTTGACGCCCAGCAGCAGCTCTCCGAGCGGGTTGAGCGGCCAGGGATCGCATCGGTTCATGTATTGTTCGGCGGATACGCCCCAGACCGGAGCGGCCGTGTTTTCCGACCCGCGGCCGCGGGTGCCGATGCCCAGTGTGCCGTCCGCCGCGCGCGATCGGGTGGCGCCCGCGAGGCGTTGTTCCGGCGACGGTATGGTTGGATCGACGCCGTTCAGATGGTGCGGAAAGCGGCATGCCTCCACGAAGGCTCGGGTGGCGTCGGCGGTTTCCGCCTGGCAGAGCAGGATGCCATGCACCCCGCGTCCGAGGATTTGGCGGAACTGCCAGGCATTGAAGCGGACATTCGCCTCGTCGGTGCCGTTCAGCGGTGCCTCCACGATCACCGCCGGCGTGCGGTGTCCGGAACGGGTCGGGCCGCCATCGACCAGCCCGCGCATGTAGTTCGCGAGGCCGGTCATATCGAACGCCCCGTGTTCCATGCCGACATTCATGTAATCCGCCCATGTGCCGGCATCATGCAGCCCCTGCTCGTAAGTCAGCACATGGCCGCTGTGGGGGCCGTCATAGTAAATCGCCTGATCCTGTTGCAGTCGTTCGATGGCGCGGTTGATGCGGGTTGGCATGGGCGTCCTTCCGGCTTTTATCGGTTTAGTCTGCACCTGGCTTGCGGTTGCGAGGAAGAGCCTGTTGGTTTTTTGCCAGGTCGCGATGACTTTGAGCGATTTGGAGCAATATCGCCGAGACCGGAATCGCGTCGCGATTTTTGGGGGTTGAAAGTGCTTGCGGCGGGGCGGCCTTGGACGGCGTCGTGCGGTTGCCTGGACCCAGTTCAGCGCCAAGACGCCAAGACGCCAAGATTGATGGTCGCTCGGCATGCGTTATGTTCCACCGCCTGTAGAGTGTCCAATATCTTGGCGTCTTGGCGTCTTGGCGCTGAACTGGGTGTTGCGAGGTCCAGGGCCGGCGGGAACGGGTCGATGCCTGAATCCGGCCGGGCGTGTCCGGGCATGCCGGTTTAGAGTCC
>JAYUEJ010000756.1:0-3239 GCA_043739265.1 Rhodopila sp.
GTTTTCCGGATCGAACCGGCAGGCGGCGGTGCGGAACTGGGGCATCATCTCCCGGTAATGCACGATGGGGCCGGCGATCAACTGGGGAAAGAACAGCACGAACAGGCCGTAGTCCGCCAGGGAGAAGCGGCTGACGCGGCCGCCGTGGACATCCACCAGGAAGGCGATTTTCTGGAAGGTTATGAAGGAAATACCCAGCGGCAGGATAAGCTGCGTGATGACGAAGTCCGCACCGAATGCGTCGTTCAATGCGCTTTCGGCGAAGGTCAGGTATTTGAAATAACCCAGGAAACACAGGTTGAAAACGATTCCGGCGATCAGGATCGCGCGGGATCGTGCGGCATTTTCCTCGCCCGTTCGTTCCAATAAGCGGGCAAGACCGTAATTTATGAGAATTGATGGCGCGATGAGCAGCACGTTGACCGGGCGCCACCAGGCGTAGAACAGCAGCGATGCCGCGGTCAGCCAGAGCAGTGCCCATTCGCCTCGGCGTGCCCCAAGCCAGTAGAAGCCGGCGAGCACGATCGGCAGAAAGCCGAACAGGAATGTGTAAGAGTTGAACAGCATGTTGCTCGGTCGATCAACGGCCGCGTTGTGCTGCTATCGCGTTGACGATGGCACCGACATTGGTGAACGATTCAACGTCGGCGATCCGAAACCTGATTGTGTATTCGGCTTCCACCGCCACGATGAAATTGACATAATTAAAGGAATCCCAGCCCGGCACATCGTCGCGGACGGTGTCCATGGTTAATGCGATCGTATCGTCACCAAGCAAATCAGACAGGATTTGCGTGAGCGTCGTTAGCAATTCCTGTTCGGTCATGATCATCGCGGTCCCGCATCGGCGTATTTGTTGCGTGATGCCACACGATGCGCCGCAACGCTACGGATAAAGCAGGGCAATCGGGCGAATGGCCACCGGCGTTGCTCGATCCGGGGCGCGGGCGCGATTCGGCTTCCGCCGCCCGTATGCCGCCTTGACGAACGTTTTCGGCCGCATGGTCGACGACCAGCGCCAGGGCTGGGCGCTCTTCGCCGTCATGGGACTGTTGTTCCTGGCCGGAACCGCGGTGCTGTATAGATCCGAGGCCACCGGCAACCGCCGCGGACGAGAATCAGGTGTTCTGGCCTCGCGATATCAACAAACAACGCGATAGGAGCGCCCCTGATCGGGCGCGATCTAAGCCTTTCCCGCCGGGCAACCAGCCTCGGCCATCGGACGAAACGCCTGATCGCCGGGGATGGTCTGCAGCACGGCCTCATAATCCCAGGGCCCCTGTGACTCGGCCCGCGTCTTGACCCGCACCAGATACATATCATGCACAAGCCGGCCGTCGGCGCGCACCACCGCCCCGTCGGCATAGAAATCCTGCACCGGCAGCGCGCGCATCTTCGCTACCACCGCCGCCGTATCGGTGCTGCCGGCGGCGGCGACCGCACGCAGGTAATGCCCAACGGCCGAATACGTCGCGGCATGATCCATCGACGGCATCGTATGATGCCGCGCAAAGAACCGCCGCGACCAGGCCCGCGTCTGCTCTGTCCGGTCCCAGGTGAACGACGTCATCAACGTGATACCCTGTGCGACCGGCAGTCCCAGACTGTGAATATCCATATTCGTGCAAAGCATCGGCACCAGCGCCTGACCGCCTTGCTGCAAGCCGAACTCCGATGCCTGCTTCAACGCTCCGGTCATGTCGCCACCGGCATTCGCAAGCGCGATGACCTTTGCCCCGGATGCCTTGGCCGCGATCAGGTAGGAACTGAAATCGCCGGTTCCCAACGGATGGCGAACGGACCCAAGGACTTTACCGCCGCCGGCGCGCACGGCGTCCGAGGCGTCATTTTCCAACGACGCTCCAAACGCATAATCGACCGTCAGGAAGAACCATGTGTCCAGACCGCGCGCCACCAGGGCCCGCGCAATGCCGCGGGTCAGCGAGTAGCTGTCGTAGTTCCACGCCATCGCGTTTGGCGTGCATAATTTGCCGGTGAAATCGTTGGTGCCGACGGCAATGCCGACCGCGATTCCGTTTCGTTCCCGCGCGATCTGCTCGACCGCCAGCGCGACCGACGAATTGTCCAGCCCGACCACCATCCCGACCTGGTCGCGGTCGTACCATTGACGCGCGATGGCGGAGCCGATGTCGGCTTTGTTCTGGTTATCGGCGGACAGCACCTCAATGGGTCGCCCCAGCACGGTGCCACCGGCGTCCTCCGCCGCCATCCGAGCCGCCAGAAACGATCCGGGACCGATGCTGTCAGCATACGGCCCGGTCATGTCCGTCAGCACGCCGACGCGCACCGGCGCACCCTGTGCATGGCTGCGAGCCGCGACCATCGCCGCCGAGGCACCCAGAAGCGCGCGTCTGTTCAGGTTCAGCACTATCGTCTCCAAATTCTTACTCTATCGCGAACGATATCGGTTGCGCGGCGAACGCGCCAAGGGCGCTTCGTGTGATAGCGGGTTGCCGCATGCCTGCCCAGCATCCCCGGTGTGGATGGCCCCGGATTATGGCGACTCACCACCGGCGGTCCATTCCCGCCACAACAGGATCAGTGCCGCCATGATCGCCGGGCCAAGGAACAGACCGAGCAATCCCCAGGTCTCCACGCCGCCCAGAATACCCAGCAGCACCCAGAGGAACGGCAATCGTGTCGCACTGCCGATCAGCGTCGGACGCACGAAATGGTCAGCGGCGAACGTCACAACCATGCCGAGCACGCCGATGACGATGGCGGACATCACCGAACCCTGGACCAGCAAAATCGCCGCCGCGATGCCGAACACCAAAGGCGCCCCGAACGGCACCATGGCGGCGATGGCGGTGAACAGGCCGAACAACGTGGGATGCGGCACGCCGGCGAACCCATATCCGACGCCCAGGATGAAGCCCTCGGCCAGGCCGACGAGGACAAGCCCATCGACCGTGCCATGCACCGACGCGATGATCTGCCGGCCGATGCGTTCCCCCGCCGGCCCAAAGGCGCGCGCGCTGGCCTGCAGCATCTGGATGCCGAGGCGGTCGCCGTCTTTGAACAAGAAGAACAGCGTCAGCAGCGTGAAACCAAACAGCACAACCCGGTGGGCAACGTCGGCACCCAATTCCCGGCTGTTCGATACGAATTCAGATTGGCGGGCCTTTTGCAGCAGCGCGTTCGCGGAATCCGGGTTGGTCAGGTTGTCCTGCCACCAGTTCGTCGCCTGCTGACTGCCCACCGGCAGGTGAGCCAAC
>JAYUEJ010000757.1:0-9717 GCA_043739265.1 Rhodopila sp.
GAATGTTGGTTTTACCCGGGGAATCAGGCTGGGAATATGGCTCAACCGAAACGCCATTTGAATTTTGCGCACGACCCTAAAGTGGGCACTGCGTATCCGATCGACCCGGTTTCGCCAGCCCCTGCAGGCAGCGGCGCGATGGGCAGGGGTGCGATCGGCAACGCCGGATCGGTCGCCGCGCTGGCGGTCAGGACGGTGGTTCCTACCGTGCCCGTGACGCTCGTTGAACAGCAGCTTGATTCCTATAACTACGGCAAGACATCGGTTTTTGGCAGCAATATCGCCCAGGCATGGCGGTACAGCACCGGCGCCGGGGCTACCGTCGGTCTCGTGGACGACGGGTTCGATCCCGCCACCACGGCGACGTTCGGCAATTTTTCCACAGCGTTGTCGCGGGCTTTCGGCGGCTCGACCAGCATCGCCGAACCGGCGGGCGGGTTTCACGGCACCACCACCGCCGGCCTGATCGGCGCGACCGGAGCCAACAACACCCCCCAGGGCCTGGCCCCCAATGCCACCATCGTCGGCGCCAAAATCACGTTCGGCAGCGCGACCGTCGAAACCATGGCGCAAGCCGAAAAGTATGCGGCTTCGGTTTCCTCCATTGTCAACAACTCGTGGGGATACGGCGGCTACGGAGTCGGCGAGCCGAACCAATTCGGCTTCGAGACCTGGTATTCCGCGATCCAGGGGGCGGTGGCCAATGGCCGTGGCGGCCTGGGCGATATCATAACATTCGCGGGTGGAAACGACCGTCAGAATAACAACAGCCTCGCTGTTCAGCCCATCGCCGCCGACTACCGCGGCATCGCCGTTGCCGCCAGCGATGCGAACGGAACCGTGGCGTGGTATTCGACGCCCGGATCGGCGCTGTTGGTCGCGACGATCGGCAACAACATCGCGGTGGTCAATACCGGCGGATCAGGCAATGCGGTCATCAGCGGCACGTCTTATTCCGCCCCCACCGTGGCCGCGATCGCGGCGCTTATGCTCAGCGTCAATCCCAGCCTTGGCTGGCGCGATGTGCAGGAAATCCTGGCCGACGCGTCCTATATGCCGCCCCCCAGCGCCGGAGGCTTCACCTATGACGGCGCCAGGACCTGGAACGGCGGAGGCATGCATTTTTCCAACGATCTGGGTTTCGGCGTGGTGGACGCGAACGTTGCCGTAAACCTGGCCCGGGCCTGGACCCAGCAATCCACCAGTGCGAATCTCGCCGTCGCGACCGTTACCCATGGCGCGGCGTTCACCGTCGCAAAAAACGCCACCGTCAGCAGCACCGTCGCGGATACCGCCAACATCCGTATCCAACACGTCCAGGTCACCATCAACGACACCTACCTGCCCGTCGCATGGTCAAAGATCGTGCTGATCGCGCCGGATGGAACGAAATCGGTCCTGCTCAACCAGACCGGACTGGTGAACGGGGCGGATCAAACCGGTGGCCTGGATGTGTCCGGCGCCGTCATCACCAGCAACGCGTTTTGGGGCAGCGCCGCTGTCGGCACCTGGACGCTGCAAATCCAGGATATCAGCGGCCAAAGCGCCGGCACCATTCAAAGCTGGAGCCTGACATTCATCGGCGACAATGCCGCCACGGTGCAAACCCCTCTGATCTATACGCCGGAATTCGCCACGATCGCGACATCCGCGCGGCAGGTGGTGACGCCCGGAAACGCCACGACGATCGACCTGATCGCGCTGCCCGCCACGACCACGATCAACCTCAACGGTGGCGCCGGTATGATCGATGGCGTCGCCGTCACCGTCGGAACCGGGCTGAAGAACGCCAACGCCGAGGGCAGCACCGGTGCGGTGACGCTGACCGGCCTGACCCGGGGCGGCAGCGAGCTGACCGGCGGCGACGCCGTATCGACGTTGACTGGATACGGCGGCGACACGATCAACGCCGGCCTCGGCACCACCAGGATCACCACCGGCGCAGGCGCCAGTACGGTCACTCTGTCCAGCCTGGCGGCATCGACCGTCAGGCTGTTCTCCGGCGGCGGCGACACGATCTACGCCGGTATGGCGACCGCCACGATCACCCTCACCGGCACAAGGGGCGACACGATCTACGCCCGATCCGCCCAACTGAGTTTCATCAACGGCAGCGGCGCCAGCGTGCTGTACACCGGGTCGGGCACCGTAATCGTCCAGGCCGGCAGCGGCGGCGGCACTTATTATGCCGGCACAGGCGGTAACAGCCAACTAACCGCAGGAACCGGACTGGTGACGTTCCACGGTGCAGCTTCCGGCGACGTCCTGACCGCCGCCGGATCGGCCGCCGACAAGCTGATCGCGGGGGCCGGCAACGAAACCCTGAACGGCGGCACCGCCACCGGATCGATCATCCTGCAGGCCGGATCGGGAGCGGACTGGCTGATCGCCGGAAAGGGTAAAACAACGTTCATCGTCGGCACCGGCAACAGCAGCATCACCATTGGGGGCATCTCCGACATCATTCAAATCCAGTCTGGTCAGGCCGGAGGGCTAGACTCCGTCACCGGCTTCCGGCTCGGTATCGACACCCTGCATATGATGAACTTCGGACCGTTGGCGATGACCGCCGCCATCAACGGACAGAAATCGGACGGGCACGGCGGAACGCTGCTGACGTTCGCCGACAACACCCGCATCGATCTGTTGGGGTTGGCCAAGGTGACGACCAGCGCGTTTGCTTAGGGCGCTTCAGGCCGCCGGAACAGCACGCCTAATTCATGAAAATCTTTCCCGGATTCATCACCCCCCGCGGATCCAGCGCCAGCTTCACCGCGCGCATAACCGACAAAGCCTCGGGCCCGTGCTCCTGCTCCAGGAACTCACGTTTGCCGATCCCCACACCGTGCTCGCCGCTGCACGATCCGCCCAACGCCAGCGCCCGCGCCACGATCTTCTTGTCCAGATCCCACGCCCGCGCCATCCCATCCGGCTCCGGCGGCACCATGATCACGGTGTGAAAATTGCCGTCCCCGACATGCCCGACGATCGGCGCCGTCAGCCCGGACGCCGCGATATCCTCTTTCGCCCCCAGGATCGCCTCATTCAGCCGCGAGATCGGCACGATCGCATCCGTCGCGAGGCCCTGATGCCCGGGCATCCACGCCAGCGCCGCCCAATACGCGTCGTGCCGAGCCTGCCACAGCTTCGTCCGCGCCGCCGCCTCGGTGGCCCAGGCGAAACCCAGCCCGTCGTTACCCAGCGCCATCTCCTCCGCCTGCTCCGCCTGTTCGGCGACACCGGCCGGCGTGCCGTGAAATTCGAAGAACAGCGTCGGCAAAGCGGCCAAACCCTCCAGCCTGGAATAAGCGATACAGGCCGCCATCTGCACCTCATCCAACAGTTCCATCCGCGCCACCGGAATACCGATCTGCATAATCGCGATAACGGTTTCTACCGCGTCATGAAGCGTCGTGAACTGGCAGGTGGCCGACGACACCGCTTCCGGGATTCCCTGTAGCCGGAGCTGAATCTCGGTGATCACCCCCAGCGTGCCCTCCGATCCCACGAACAGCCGGGTCAGATCGTAGCCCGACGCCGATTTTCGTACCCGCCCGCCCGTGCGGATCATCCGTCCGTCCGGCATCACCACTGTCAGGCCCATGACGTTCTCGCGCATCGTTCCATACCGCACCGCGTTGGTGCCCGACGCCCGCGTCGCCGACATGCCGCCGATCGTGCAAACCGACGTCCCCGGATCAACCGGGAAAAACAACCCCATGTCACGCAGGTGGGTGTTCAACTGCTCCCGCGTCACACCCGCTTCCACCCGGCAATCCATATCCGGCTGGCTGACCGTCAGGACCCGGTTCATCCGCGACAGATCAAGCGTGATGCCGCCCCGCACCGGCGTCACATGACCCTCCAGGGAGGTTCCGGCTCCCCACGGCACCACAGGTACACGTTCGGCATGGCATAGCGCCATCAACTGGCAGGCTTCCTCGGTCGTTTCGATGAATGCGACCGCGTCCGGCAGGACTGGCGGCTGCGTGTCCTGGCCATGCGAATGGTGGTCGCGCAGCGCCGTGTTGGTGGTGATGCGGTCGCCCAGGAACGCCCGGGCGGCGGTGATGACGGTTTCGACAGGCATGGACGCTTCCTGACTGCGTGATGTGCCGCAGGATTGGACCCGCGACGCCGTCGTGGCAAGCGCCGCTCGCCCGGGTGTTGGCCATCCTTCCCCGTCATGACCCCAACGGGGAAGATCGGATCGAGAGGTGCCAACTACCAGGATTTTTACGCCTGGGCCAACGAACAGGCTGGATTGCTTCGCGATGGCCGATTTTCCGAAGCCGACATCGCGCACACCGCCGAGGAAATCGAGAGCGTCGGCAAGACCGATAAACGCGAACTGGTCAGCCGGCGAGCGGTCCTGCTGCCGCACCGGCTCAAGTGGCAATACCAGCCCTCACTAAGAAGCCAGTCCTGGCGAGCGACGATCCGTGTTCAGCGCCGTGACCTTGACGACCATTTGACCGACAATCCGAGCCTGAAAGCGATGCTTTCCCAAGCCATCGAGCGTGCTTACGGCAGCGCTGCGATCGGGGCGGAAGCCGAAAACGGCCTCGCGGACTCCACCTTCCCGACCAACTGCCCTTGGTCATTCGACCAAATGATGGACCCAGAACTCTGGCCCACCTGGATCTGATCCGCAGGCAAGTCAGATAGACCCTGGCTTGATGTCGTTGAGGTGATCTCACCCGATGCCGGCCTCTCGCGATCCCGTCCTATCTTAACAATGTCCGAAACAGCGAGGACAGAGGAAATCGCCCATGCAACACCGCCCCCTCGGCTCCGCCGGCCCCCGCGTCTCCTCCCTCGGCCTCGGTTGCATGGGCATGTCCGGTATGTACGGCCCAGCCGACCGCACCGACAGTATCGCCACCATTCACGCTGCCCTCGACGCCGGCGTTACCCTGCTCGACACGGGCGACTTCTACGGCATGGGCCATAATGAGATGCTGATCGGGGAGGCCCTGCGTGGCACCGCCCTCGGTCGCGAGCGCGCCGTGATCAGCGTCAAATTCGGCGCGCTGCGCGATCCCGCCGGAAGCTGGACCGGTTACGACGCCCGCCCGGCGGCGGTGAAAAACTTCCTCGCCTACTCCCTCCAGCGCCTCGGCCTCGACCACATAGACATCTACCGCCCCGCTCGGTTGGACCCAAACGTGCCGATCGAGGACACCATCGGCGCCATCGCCGAGATGGTGAAAGCTGGCACCGTCCGACATATCGGCCTGTCCGAAGTCGGCCCCGACACCATCCGCCGCGCCGCCGCGGTGCATCCGATCTGCGACCTCCAAATCGAATATTCGTTACTGTCTCGTGGCATAGAAGAGTCTATCCTGCCCACCTGCCGAGAGCTTGGCATCGGCATCACCGCCTACGGCGTGCTCTCGCGCGGCCTGATCAGCGGCCACTGGCGTAAGGACGCCGCCACCCGGGGGGATGTTCGCGGCCACAGCCCCCGATTCCAGGGCGAGAACGCCGACAAGAACCTGGCGTTGGTGGAGGCGCTGCGCATCGTCGCCAACGTCAAGGGCGCCAGCGTCGCGCAAATCGCCATCGCCTGGGTGGCCGCGCAAGGCAACGACATCATCCCGCTGGTCGGCGCGCGGCGGATAGCGCAACTTGATGAAACCCTGGGGGCGCTGGATGTCAGGCTAACGCCGGCGGACCTGTCCATGATTGAGCAAACCGTGCCGAAGGCCGCCGCCGCCGGAACGCGTTACGCCGAAGCGCAGATGGCGATGCTGGACAGCGAACGCGGGCGGTAACCCTGCGTGCAAAACAAAAGAGAACTCAGGCCAGTATTCCCCGAGGCCGACGACCCGGACCCCTGAAAAAGCACCCTACCGACCCGTTCCGCCACCAAACGCGTTGAACGCGATCAGGGTGTAGGTATCCTTCACCCCCGGCAGTGTCTGCACCTTCTCGGTCACGAACAACCCGATATCCTGCTCCGCCTCCAGATAGAATTTCCCGAGCAGATCGTATTGTCCGGAGGTTGAAAACAATTCCGACATTTCGGAAATTGTATCCGCGGCTTCCCGGGCGACCCGGTACGCCTGTCCCATCTCGCATTTGATCTGCACGAAGATCGCCCGCATCACCGCCTCCTGCCCTACGCGCCGGTGCTTATTAGGGCCCGGACCCGCCGCCGGCATGTTAACCCGCCGAGTCGTCAGTCGGATAGCAGGGGCTGATCGCGCGCCGCGATCAGTGAGAACAGACCCACCGGCCGCACACCGCCCTGACCGACACAGGGGATTTATCCGGGGACCGATAAAACCCGGCAACTGAAATCCGTTGAGGCTCAGCCTGCATCGTCATGGCCCGGCCGGGACACGTCGCCCCCTGTCGTTGACGGGGGACGCGCCGTTAACCGTCATCCCGAAAGGGCACGAATTGAAACGAACGGCGCGGGGCGATGATCCAGGTATTCGCCAAAGTCTTTATCTCCGCGCAACTCCGTTTGCACGCCGTGTCCGCTTGATGGCTTACGCGACGCCCACCAAGACCGCCTCGGGTTTTCAACACGTCCGCCCTCCGACTACGCCGACTAGACCCGACGCTCCTCCGCCAGCACCGATAAACTAAACGTCGCATCAGCCAATAGCCGCAACATCTCCGGCAACGCAGGGGCCGCCGGCAGCGGACCATCCGTCATGAAATCCAGCCATTGCAGCCACGCCCGCTCAGGCAGGTCCAACGCCCGCCGCCGATCGTCCTGCGTCAGGCGGATTTCGTCCCCCAGCGCATGGAACATCGTCAGTTGGGCGCGGGTCAGCGTGTCAGTCGCCTGCCAGGCCAGATTTTGTAGCATCGAACGCGCCTTTCCTGAAAATCAACCGATCGTCCAACCAATGCATGGCGGGAATGCAGAGGATACAGGTTCGGTTTGTAACATCACGACACAGTTCCGTTATCGAACAGGAAATCGCCCGGACGTGACGCGCATCGCCCTCTCGCCTATCCTCGCCATAACCGCGGCAAACCGGGACCCGCCGCAGGCCGAGGGGGAGCGAAAAAACACATGGACCTTACCAAAGCGCGCAAAACGCAGACCGCATCACGCCACGGCGGCAAAGTGCTGGCGGACGCCCTCGTCGCCCAGGGCATCGACCATGTGTTCGAGGTTCCGGGCGAAAGCTTCCTCGACACCCTTGACGGCCTGTATGATCAGGGCGGGAAAATCAAACTGGTGACCTGCCGGTTTGAGGCCGGAGCGGTCAACATGGCCGACGCCTACGGCAAACTCACCGGCCGCCCGGCCGCGGCGATGGTAACCCGCGGTCCCGGCGCCTGCCACGGCGCCATCGGAGTCCACGTCGCCTTCCAGGACAGCACCCCGATGCTGCTGTTCGTCGGCCAGATCCCGCACATGGACACTGGCCGAGATGCCTTTCAGGAAGTCGATTACCGCCAGATGTTCGCCCCACTGGCGAAATGGGTCACGCAAATCGATCACGCCAAACGCATACCCGAAATCGTCGCCCACGCGGTCGATGTCGCCACCAGTGGCCGCCCCGGCCCGGTGGTGATCGCCCTGTCCGAGGAAATGCAGAAGGATCAGGTCCAAATCCCCGACCTCCCCCGAGGCAATGTCAGCCCCGCGTTCCCAGACCCCGCCGCGCTGGCAAAAATGCGCACCTTGCTGGCTAAGGCAAAGAAGCCGATCGCCGTCGTTGGTGGCTCCTGCTGGACCGGCGAAGGTCGAACGGCCCTGCACAAATTCCTGTTGCAAAACAACATCCCCGTGACCGTCGGCTTCCGCCGTCAGGCGCATTACGACGGCAGCCAGGATAATTTCGTCGGCGATCTGGGCGTCGGGTCGGACCCCGGCCTGATCGGCAAGCTGCTGGAAGCCGACCTGATCCTGGCCATCGGCAGCCGCCTCGGCGACGCGGTCACCCAGGGCTACACTCTGCTCGAAATGGCCGGTGGCATTCCGATCGTCCAAATCCTGCCCGACGGCGCCGAGATCGGCCGAGTCTTCCGCACCGCGCTCGGCATCGTCTCCGACCTCAACACCTTCGCCATCGCCGCCGCCGCGCTGGATCCGGTCAAACCCGCCTGGGGCCAATGGACGCAGGACCTTCGCTCGCTCCGGGAAGCCCAACGCGCCGTACCGAACTACCAGGGCAACCTGAACCTCGGCACCGTGATGCGTGAACTGGAAACGATGCTGACGCCGGACGCCATCGTCACCACAGACGCCGGCAACTTCGCCGGCTGGGCCACCCGGTTCCTCAATTTCTCCGAACACCAGCGCTACATCGGCCCGACCAACGGCGCCATGGGTTACAGCGTTCCCGCCGCGGTGGGCGCCAAAATCGCCTTCCCCGACCGCATGGTCGTCAGCATGGTCGGCGACGGCGGCTTCATGATGACGGGGCAGGAAATCGCCACCGCGTTCCACCACGGCGTTGCCCCGATCATCCTGGTCTTCAACAACCAGATGTACGGCACCATCCGCATGCACCAGGAGAAAGCCTACCCCTGGCGCGTCTCCGGCACCGCGCTAACCAATCCCGATTTCTGTAAATACATTGAGGCATTCGGCGGCCACGGCGAAGTCGTCACCAGCACAGAGGAATTCTCCCCGGCCTTCCGCCGCGCCGTGGCAAGTGGCAAGCCGGCCCTGATCGAACTGCGCACCAACCCCGATCAAATCACTACCCGCGCCACGATCGCCGATCTAAGGGCTGGCAAGATCCCACCCAAACCCGCGCCCAAACCGAAGCGGGCCGCACCACCCGAGCATCGCGTCGTCCCTGCCAAGAAGCGTCGCTGAAGGCCGAATTCCGAGAGAAATCACCGTTGTCAAACGAAAGAGTTGGAGTGTGCCAGAGCCTGACCTGGATCTGTCACACTCTAACTTTTGCGATTTTTGCGGCCCTTGGACGAACGGTCTTCGGGTTTCAGGCCAAGACCGCTCTGTAGCGCGAGGCTGGAGCGCAGTTTCGCATACTCCGAGGCGACCATCGGGTAGCTTTCCGGCAGGCTCCATTTCGCCCGGTATTCGTCCGGTGTCAGGCCATGCACCGTCAGCAGGTGGCGCTTGAGCATCTTCATGCTTAGCCCGTCTTCCATACAAATCAGGTGGTCGCCAAAAACGGTCTGCCCATAAGTGGGATGCACGTATACGTTGTGTGCATGGCTGATCAAATATCTGGAATGGTCGTGTCCGGAATGTTCATGTTCGGATTGCGTGTGGCGAGGCATCATGCCGGACTGCGAGCCGGCCGGGCTGAGGTCCGCTAACGTATTGTAAACATTCCGTATCACAATGGGGAGCGCATCCACCTGAACGTCGTTATGCGCGGTATGTGCCGCAACGATTTGGGCAGAAAGAGCCAAGAGGTATCGATTGTGGTCGGTCATCAGTATCGGGTCCTCAGCGAAAATGAAGCTTTGACGTTTTTTTAACGTTGTATTAGCATTTGGTCTAACGTCAACGTCATTCGACGCCAAGGCGTGTCGGAACCGACCGGATCAACGCGGAGGGGTGCCATGAGCGACCGTACTTTTCAGGATGCCTACGCCCGGGTGCGTGGCCGTCATGACGATCAGGCCTGGTTTACGTTCTCTCCGCGGGAAATCACGGATTCGATCTATCGCGAAATCCGGGCCATCGACCGCGAACGCGTGATGCGCACGCAAATCAACTTCGTCCCGATGGCGATCGCCGCGGAATAGCGGCGGCCGCTGCCT
>JAYUEJ010000758.1:0-3232 GCA_043739265.1 Rhodopila sp.
TGTTCTCCGGCCAGTGGTGGGTGACAGTGTTTCCGGGGTTGACGCTGATCCTGATGGTGCTGGCGATCAATCTGCTGGGCGACTGGCTGCGCGATGCGCTGAACCCAAGGCTGCGCTGATGGCGCTGCTGGAGGTTGTCGATCTGACCGTCGAATTTCCCGGGCGCCGCGGGGTGCTACGGGCGTTGGACCAGGTGTCGTTCAGTATCGATGCCGGGGAGATTTTGGGTGTCGTCGGGGAATCCGGCGCCGGCAAGTCGCTGACCGGCGCCGCTATCGTTGGGCTTTTGGAACGGCCTGGCCGGATCGCCGGTGGCCAGGTGCGTCTGGATGGGCAACGCATCGACAATCTGGCGGCCGAACCGATGCGCCGCATCAGGGGCCGGCGGATCGGCATGATTTTCCAGGACCCGCTGACGACCTTGAACCCGCTCTACACGATCGGACGGCAGTTGATCGAGACGATGCAGACCCACGGCAAGCTGTCGGATGCCGAGGCCAGGCGGAAGGCCATCGGCTGGCTGAATCGCGTCGGCATCCCCGCCGCCGCGCTGCGGATCGATGCCTACCCGCATGAGTTCTCCGGGGGGCAACGGCAGCGTGTGGTCATTGCGTTGGCGTTGTGTGCCGAACCGGCGCTGGTGATCGCGGATGAACCGACCACGGCGCTGGATGTTTCGATCCAGGCGCAGATCATTACTTTGCTGAAGGACCTGACGCGCGACCAGGGCACGGCAGTGATGCTGATTACTCATGATATGGGGGTCATTGCTGAAACGGCTGACCGGGTCGCCGTGATGTATGCCGGGCGGATTGCCGAGATCGGGCCCGTTGCCGCGGTGATCCGACGGCCGGCCCATCCCTACACCGACGGGTTGATGGCCAGTATTCCATCGCTGGAACACCGGGTGGAGCGGTTGCGGCAGATCGACGGGGCGATGCCCCGGCTGGACGCAATCCCCACCGGCTGTCGTTTTCATCCACGCTGCAAGCGGGTTTTTGGCCGGTGCCTGGAACAGCAGCCCGACCTTATGGCGGCGGGGGAGACCCGGGCCGCCTGCTGGTTGAACGCAGATGGCTGAGCATCCGGTTCTGGAGGCCGTTGCGCTTTCACATGTGTTCGACGTTTCGCGGCCGTTCTTGCAACGCATCTTTACCCAGGAACCCCGGCGGATGCTGCGGGCGGTCGATGATGTTTCGTTTTCGATCGCGGGTGGAACGACGTTTGGGTTGGTGGGTGAATCCGGCTGCGGGAAATCAACCATCGCGCGGTTGGCGGTAGGGCTTTATCAACCCAGCGCTGGTGACATTTTGTTTGAAAATCAGGCACTTTCGAATGCTCGGGCGCAACCGGCGCTGCGGCGGCGGATGAATATGATCTTTCAGGACCCGTATGCGTCGTTGAACCCGCGGTGGCTGGTGTCGGATATCGTTGCGGAACCAATTCGGGTGTTTCGGTTGGCGACCCGGCCGCGGGAGGTCGCGGCCCGGGTCGCGGCATTGCTGGCTCGGGTTGGGTTGACGGAGCGGGATGGGGAGAAATACCCGCATGAATTTTCCGGCGGTCAGCGACAGCGGATTTCGATCGCGCGGGCGCTGGCGAGCGAGCCGGATTTCCTGGTGTGCGATGAGCCGACCAGTGCGTTGGACGTTTCTGTCCAGGCACAAATATTGAATTTGATGCGGGATTTGCAGCAGCGGTTGGGGCTGACTTACCTGTTCATCAGCCACAATTTGGCGGTGGTGCGGCATATGGCGGATCGGCTGGGGGTGATGTACCTGGGACGGATCGTCGAACAGGGGCCGGCAGAGGACATTTTCCGGCGTCCGTTGCATCCCTATACGCGGCTGTTGTTGGATGCGATTCCGGACCTGGAGCAGGTGGGGCGGGCGCGAACCGCGGTTGGGGGTGAGCTGCCAAGCCCGATCGCGCCGCCGCCGGGATGTGCGTTTCATCCTCGGTGCCCGTTGGCGAACCAGCGGTGCCGGGTGGAGAAGCCATTACCGGTGCGGGCTGGCAATGTTCAGGTTGCCTGCCATGCGGTGGAGGAAGGGCGGCATGGATGAAACGGCGCTGCGTTGCGGGCGGTGGTTTGGCTCCCTGCCGACCCCAATGGAAGCATTGAACCAGGCGCCGGTGAATGCCTCCGCGGCAGCGCGGGATGTGGCATCCGGGTCAACGTGCCAGCCAATATTGACTGTCCCCGGGTCGGGGGCCTGATGCCACCAGAACGTTACTTGCCCGGAACAACAGACCTTTTTTGCCAACAACTTCATGGATTGGGAATCGTCACCCCGATCATATCCCCTTCTCGCACCATCCCTGCCAGTCTGTCTTCATCCCACCCTTCGGTGCCCGCCGGCCTCATCGGCAGCACCATCCAGCGATAATCGGCTGTCGAATCGACCACCCGCACCTTCACTGTATCCGGAATGACCGTCTTCCATTCGGACGCCAGCAGTTCGCGCGGATCGCGCACCGCGCGTGCCCGGAATGCCGCCGATTTATACCAGTATGGCGGATACCCCAGCACCGCGCGCGGGTAGCAACTGCACAGTGTGCAGACCACCAGGTTATGCACGTCGGCGGTATTCTCCAGCACCCCCAGCGGCGGCATTCCGCGCATCATGATGCCCAGCGATTCAGCCGCCCTGGCCCCGTCCTCCAGCATCAGCGCTCGGTAATCCGGATCGATCCAGGCGCGCGCGACCATGCGCGCGCCCTGCCCCGGACTGGCGGCGTCGGTGATCGCCATCCGCTCCATGATTTCGGCCGTCGAAACGATACCTTTCTGCTCCAGCAACGCCCGCACGGCGGTGAGAAGTTGCTCGCTATCGGTTTCCAGGATGTTCATGGGCGCTCCAACCAATGTCCGAAGATTTCGACCAGCAACTCGTCATCCGGTTTGGCTTCCGGCCAGATCGCACCTTTTTGGAAGCGCACATGATACAGCGGGCGGCGTTCGGCGGGCCTGGCGAAGGCGAGGTCTTCGGGGTTGGGGAAGTCGCCCAGGTGACGGACGATCTGCCCCAGCACGCCGCGAACGTAGTATGGCGTGCGGATATGGACCGGTCCCGATGCCTCGGGCCATTCGTTCTTTACGCGCACCGTGTCTCCAGGGGCGAACATCAGGGAGACTCCAGTTTGGCCCGCAGTTCTTCTTCGGTAATCACCCCACTGCGGAGCAAATGGTCGGTGATGGACCGGGTCCAGCGGCGATAGTAGCTCAGAC
>JAYUEJ010000759.1:0-3230 GCA_043739265.1 Rhodopila sp.
ATGCAAGAGGCCGGGCTGACGGATTTTGAGGCGACCACCTGGCACGGTCTGGTTGTGCCGGCCCGCACCGACGCCTCCATTATCGGGCGGCTGAACCGAGCGACGCTGGACGCGTTGCATCGGCCGGAGGTTGGTCGCCGGCTGTCGGGGCTTGGCGTCGAGGTGGTCGGCGGCACGGCGGCGGACTTTGGCAGCTACATCGCGGCCGAATCTACCAAATGGGGGGCGGTGATCCGGCGCGCGGGCGTTCACCTGGGATGATCGTTCGGATTCGCGATGTCGCCGGTTTCGTTTCCGGACTGTTATTTCTCTTGATCGGGCTTGGTGTTATCGCCATCGCCCGCGGTTACGCGATCGGATCGGCGTTGCACATGGGGCCGGGTTATTTCCCGATCGTGCTGGGAATACTGCTGGTCGCCGCCGGCACCGCATCGGTTGTTCGGGCGCTGGTCGTTCATGCGGATCGACCCGGGCGGATCGCGCTGCGTCCGCTGCTGGTTATCAGTTCGGCGGTCATCGTGTTCGCGTGCGGCATCGACCGGGTGGGTCTTATTCCCACCGTCTTTGTGTCGTCGGCACTTGCCAGCCTGGCGACTCCGCGTTGGACTATCCTGGAATCGGGTTTGATCGCCAGCTGCCTGACCGTGTTGGGGGCAGGCATTTTCTACTATGGCCTCAAGCTGCCGTTCGCGTTGTTCTGAAATGGATCTTATCAACAACCTGGCGATCGGTTTCGGCGTCGCTCTGACCCCTGACAATTTTCTGTATTGCCTGCTGGGCGCGACGTTCGGCACGCTGGTGGGTGTGCTTCCCGGCATTGGCCCGCTGACGACGATCGCCATGCTGCTGCCGTTGACGTTCAAGATGACGCCGGTCGCTTCGCTGATCATGCTTTCCGGCATTTATTACGGAGCGCATCACGCCGGATCGACCACGGCGATTATGCTGAACACGCCGGGCGATCCGTCATCGCTGGTGATTTGCCTGGACGGGCATCCGATGGCGCGGCAAGGCAGGGCGGGACCGGCGTTGTGCATCGCGGCGATCGGTTCTTTCTTTGCCGGCAGCTTCGGTGTGCTGCTGATGGCGTTGTTCTCCCCGCCCCTGGCCAGCGTGGCTTTGAAATTCGCGGCGCCGGAATACACCTCCCTGGTTATCGTCGCGCTGATCGCCACGGTGGTGCTGGCGCGCGGCCGTTTTCTGATGAATGTCGGCATGTCGCTGATCGGCCTGTTGCTGGGTACCATCGGGACGGACATCGAATCCGGCAGCGCGCGTTTTACATTCGGGATCACCAATCTCGCGGATGGTATCAACTTCATCATCATCGCTGTTGGGGTCTTCGCCTTTGCTGAGATGACCGCCAATCTCGGCCGCGGCGGTTCGGCCCCACTGCCGCCTGCCCCGTTTCGCAGTCTGTTGCCGCGCCGCTCGGATTTGGCGGCGTCCTGGAAGCCGATCTTGCGCGGAACGGTGCTTGGTTCGGCCCTGGGGCTGCTGCCGGGAACCGGACCCATGGTGAGTTCGTTCGCCTCCTACAGTCTGGAACGGCAACTCGCGCGGGATCGGACGCGGTTCGGCAATGGGGCGATCGAGGGCGTCGCCGGGCCGGAAGCCGCCAACAACGCCGCCGCGATCACCCATTTCATTCCGATGCTGACGCTGGGCATTCCGGCGGGTGCCGCCATGGCGCTGATGCTGGGGGCCATGCTGGTGCAAGGGATTACGCCAGGTCCACGCATGATCACCGAACATCCCGATATTTTCTGGGGATTGCTCGCCAGCATGTGGCTGGGAAACCTGATGCTGCTGGTGCTGAATTTGCCCATGGTCGGGATCTGGATCAAGCTGCTGACGATCCCGTACCGCTTCCTGGTGCCGGCGATCCTGGTGTTCTGCTGCATCGGCGTTTACAGCGTGAACAACGCGGCGTTCGACGTGGTGCTGGCGGCCGGGTTCGGTGCCGTGGGCTATGCGTTCAGCCTGATGCGCTGCCAGCCGATGCCGTTGATCGTCGGATTTATTCTTGGGCCGATTCTGGAACAAAGTCTCCGCCGAGCGCTGTTGTTGTCGCGGGGGGATTTGAGCGTGTTCGTGACTCGGCCGATCAGTGCGAGTTTGCTGGTGCTGGCGGTTTGCCTGCTGTGCTGGGCCGCGATTTCGATGCGTGAGTGGAAACAGTCATGAACGCGGTTGCCTGCATAGCGTCAACGCCGGACGCGCCGCGGCAGGGAAGCGAGGATGGTTGAGATGACGATGCATCTGCTTTCGGGCGGGCGTCCGGTCGCGGCTTCACCGCCCGGTGTGGTGAACGGGTCGCACCCATTCCTGTAGGTGAGTCCAGAGCGCATTGTCGGGGGTCTTGACGAGGTCTTTCGGCAGCGTGCCGATCATTTTGGCTGCGGTCGTCGTATCCAGCGCACCGCTGATTCCGGCAAGAATATGCGAAGGCGCAACGACAACCAATTCGTCGAAGGCGCCGCCGGCGGCCGCGGCATTAAGCTGATGGGCAATGGTTCGGGCGAATTTGTCTTTCTCCATGGTGTGCGGATCGTGCCGCGGCGTCATCGCATGGTGCGCCGTTGAATCGCTGTGGAATGAAGCGCCGGGGTGATCGCTTCCAAGATCGGACGATCGCTTGTGCGCCGAGGTGGAATCGAGGGATGATTCGCTGTGCAGGGCGTTGTCGGCTGCCGGTCGGACGAAACGGACATGCTCACCGTCGGCGATGACAATCATGAGATTCTGGCTTTTGGGCATACGAATACCTCCATTTAATGAGGGGTCTTATACGGCTTGCGGATCGCGTTACGTTTGATCTGGAACAAGGGCTGCCCGATTTGGACCGATTCCGTCGGACGTGGAGCATGTTTGCCCTGACTGGAATCGATGGGCTTTTCGAAATGGGACACCGTCTTGCGACACAGCGGCTGGTTCCAGTTGGCCTGGCACTGTGCTGCCTGGCACAGTCTGGGGGATGTTCCGGCTAATCCTTTCGCCGTTGAGGTCGCAGAGACGAATTTCGATGCTTGCCCCTTAACCCGGTGCAAAACGGCCGATCCAAGTTGTCTTCAACGACGTGGCGCTTGGGTGTCGCTTGCGTTTGATCGCGGCGGCAGACGTGGTTTCCCGGGCATGGGGAGGGTGTAAATCGCGCGTTCGTTCACTCTTTCTTAATTTTTATCACGGAGAAAGCCGGAGGGCCACTAAGGGCCACGGAGGGTTGCCAT
>JAYUEJ010000760.1:0-9691 GCA_043739265.1 Rhodopila sp.
GGAATTGGACGAGTTTTTAGATCCCACCACCAGGATCATATCGACCTGATGCGCCAAATCGCGCACCGCCTGCTGGCGGTTCTGCGTCGCATAGCAAATGTCGCGCACATCCGGCCCAACGATGGAGGGAAACCGAGCGGTGAGGGCCTGAATGATGCCGCGGGTGTCGTCCACGGAGAGGGTCGTCTGGGTGATGTAGGCCAGCTTGTCCGGGTCCTTCACATCCAGCAGCGCCACATCGGCGACGGTCTGCACCAGATGCACCTTGGCCGGAACCTGGCCGATCGTGCCCTCGACCTCGGCATGGCCGGCATGCCCGATCAGCACGATTTCCCGGTCCTGGCGGGCGTAACGCCGGCCCTCATTATGGACTTTCGCCACCAGTGGGCAGGTTGCGTCGATCACCGGCAAGCCGCGTTCGGACGCCGCCTCCTCCACCCGCTTCGCCACGCCATGCGCCGAGAACACCGTCATCGCACCGGGCGGAATTTCATCCAGCTCATCAACGAACACCGCCCCGCGGGTCCGCAGATCCTCCACGACGTGCCGGTTATGCACGATCTCGTGACGGACATAGATCGGCGGGCCATACTTTTTTAGCGCGCGCTCGACGATCTCGATGGCCCGCTCGACACCGGCGCAGAAGCCGCGGGGCTGGGCGAGGACGACGCGAATCATACAGACACTCTCCGAAGCGATACCGAACCGAACGGGTATCATACGATAAAGGCCGCGCTATGGCAGGTCACACGACATGCTGCAACGCCGCATTGTCCGATCAAAATTCCCATTTAGAGTGCTTGCAATCCAAATCACCCGGGCCCCCGCCATTGCGACGAGCGCAGCGATGCGGTAATCCGCCACCAAATGCGCGGAATGACAGAGATTGCCTCATCGTCGGCGTCCTCAAGATCACAATCGGTCGCCCGCGCGAACCATCCCGAGTGTCGCAAATTTGCAACAGTCACGAGGATCGCGCGCGGGTTTCGCTGCGCACCATCGCCTAACGTGCTATCGCCCGGTTACCTGGCTCCCATTTGGTGGAGTCGTTTGTCACGAGGCTGCGTGTGGCGTCCATGAGTTCGCTTCCCCCGATCGACCTTGCCAAGGAAATGGCCCGCGCCGCGATGACCGTGGAGCAGGCCCTGCAGGCGCTATTGCCGCCGGTCGAAGGCGCCGAGGGCCGGCTGGCCGAAGCCATGCGCTATGCCACGCTGGGCGGCGGCAAGCGGCTGCGCGGCTTCCTTGTCATTGAAAGCGCCGGCCTGTTCAGTGTGAACGAGACCTGCGCCGCCCGCGTTGCCGCCTCGGTTGAAATGCTGCACGCCTATTCGCTGGTGCATGACGACCTGCCGGCGATGGACGACGACGATCTGCGGCGTGGCAAACCCAGCACCCATAAGGCGTTCGATGAGGCCACCGCGATCCTGGCCGGCGACGCGCTGCAATGCCGCGCGTTTGAGATTTTGGGCGAACACGATACCCATTCCGACCCGCAAGCGCGCTGTGAACTGATCGTGGCGCTTGGTGCCGCGGCCGGCGCGCGCGGCATGGCTGGCGGCCAGATGATCGACATGTTGGCCGAAGGCCAAACCCTGGACGCCCCCGCGGTCACTCGGTTGCAGGCGCTCAAGACCGGGCGGCTTATACAATATAGTGTCGAAGCCGGCGCGATCCTCGGACGCGCCCCATCCCACCAGCGGCACCTGCTCGGGGCCTATGGCCGAGACCTGGGGGCGGCCTTCCAAATCGCCGACGATCTACTGGACGTTGACGGCGATGCGACCGAGATCGGCAAAACCGCCGGCAAGGACGAAGCCGCCGGCAAAGCCACCATGGTCGCGGTATTAGGTGTGGAACGCGCCCGCTCGCATGCCGATATGCTGGCTCGTCAGGCCGCCGCCCATCTCGACGGCTTCGGCGACCGCGCCAACAACTTGCGTGCCTTGGCCGCGTTCGTTGTTGCTCGGCGAAGTTGAACCGGAACAGGAGATCAGATGAGTCCGATTACCACCCCGTTACTCGATCGCGTCCGCTATCCGTCCGATCTGCGCAACTTCTCCCCCGAACAATTGCGCCAACTCGCGGATGAATTGCGGGCGGAAACGGTCGATGCGGTCTCGGTTACCGGTGGACATCTCGGCGCGTCGCTGGGTGTGGTGGAGCTGACGGTCGCCATTCATGCGATCTTCGACACCCCGACCGACCGGCTGCTGTGGGATGTCGGGCATCAAGCTTATCCGCACAAGATTTTGACCGGACGGCGCGACCAGATACGCACCCTGCGCCAACCCGGCGGACTGTCGGGATTCACCAAACGGTCGGAAAGCGCATACGACCCGTTCGGCGCGGCGCATTCCTCCACCTCGATCTCCGCCGGCCTCGGCATGGCCGTCGCCCGCGATCTGAAGGCCGCGCGATACGCTGTCGATCCGGCCGGACCGAAGCCGGACGACCGTAACGTGATCTGCGTCATCGGCGACGGCGCCATGAGCGCGGGCATGGCCTATGAGGCGATGAACAACGCCGGCGCGCTGCATTCGCGCCTGATCGTCATCCTCAACGACAACGATATGTCGATCGCCCCGCCGGTGGGCGCCATGAGTGCCTATCTGTCCCGACTGATGTCATCGCGCAGCTTCCTGTCGCTGCGCGAGTTGGCAGGGCGCATGGCGAAGCATTTTCCCCGCGGCATCGAGCGCACCGCCAGGCGCGCTGAGGAATACGCCCGCGGCATGTTGACCGGCGGCACGCTGTTCGAGGAACTGGGCTTTTATTATGTCGGCCCGATCGACGGCCATAACCTGGACCACCTGCTGCCGGTGCTGCGCAACGTGCGCGAGGCCGAGGAAGCCGGGCCGATCCTGGTCCATGTCATCACCCAGAAGGGCAAGGGCTACGCCCCGGCGGAAGAATCGGCCGACAAATACCACGGCGTGTCGAAATTCAACGTCGTCACCGGCGAACAGGCGAAAGCGCCCCCGGGTCCGCCCAGCTTCACCAATGTTTTCGCCGCTTCGCTTATCGCCGAAGCGAAGAAGGATGCCAAAATCGTTGCCATCAGCGCAGCGATGCCGTCCGGCACCGGACTGGATAAATTCGCGAAAATGTTCCCGGACCGGACGTTCGATGTCGGCATCGCGGAGCAGCACGCGGTGACTTTCGCCGCCGGCATGGCAACCGAGGGCATGAAGCCGTTCTGCGCCATTTACTCGACCTTCCTGCAGCGCGCCTACGACCAGATCGTGCATGACGTGGCGCTGCAATCGCTGCCGGTCCGCTTCGCCATGGACCGTGCCGGCTATGTCGGGGCCGACGGCGCCACCCATGCCGGCAGCTTCGATCTGTCCTACCTCGGCTGCCTGCCAAACATGGTGATCATGGCGCCATCCGATGAGGCGGAATTGATGCATGTCGTCGCCACCGCCGCCGCCATCGACGATCGCCCCAGCGCCTTCCGCTATCCGCGTGGCGAGGGCACCGGAGTCGCGTTGCCAACGCAGGGCGAGATCCTGTCGATCGGCAAAGGCCGCGTGCTGCGCGAAGGCACCAACATCGCCATCCTGTCCCTCGGAACCCGCCTGGGCGATGCGTTGAAGGCCGCCGACGAACTCGCCGCCCGCGGCTTCCCGACAACGGTCGCCGACGCCCGCTTCGCCAAGCCGATCGACACCGCGCTGATCGAGCAACTGGCGCGCAATCACGAAGTGCTGATCACCATTGAGGAAGCGTCCATCGGCGGTTTCAGCGCCCAGGTGATGCACCACCTCGCCTGGAAGGGCCTGCTCGATTCCGGGTTGAAAATCCGGCCGATGGTGATGCCGGATCTGTTCATCGACCATGATTCCCAGTCCAAACAGTTGGCACAGGCCGGATTGTCAGCGCGTGACATCGTCGCCGTCGCGCTGGCGGCGGTGGGAATTGAAACGCCAATTCGGCGCACGACGAACGTGATCACCGCGCGATGATCAAGCTGACGAGACGCGCCTTCCTCCCTGCCGCCGCCCTGTTCACGGCCGGCTTGACCGGGTTCGCCCGAGCCGAAGGCACCGATCTGCCCGATGCGCCGCTGCGGGCGCTGTACGGCGCATTGGAAGCGACCATGCGCGCCGGCCACACGACCCCGTTCCCGCAGCGCTTCGATGCCCTTGCGCCGGTGGTGGATCAGGCGTTCGACCTCGAAACCGTGCTGAAGGTCTCGGTCGGCTTGCGCTGGGACGCCATGGACCCCGATGCAAGGACCCGTCTGCTCACCGCTTTCCGCCGCTTCACGGTCGCCACCTACGTCGCCAATTTCGACAAATACGACGGCGAACGCTTCCAGATTCTGCCCGGCGCGCGCGATCAGGGGACCGACCGGATCGTCGGAACCGAGATCGTCAGCGGCGACCAGCACATGCGGCTGGACTACGTAATGCGCGACGGCAACGGAACCTGGCGGGCGGTCGATGTGCTGTTGCAGGGCTCCATCAGCCGCGTCGCCGTCCAGCGCTCGGATTTTCGGAAAATCCTGGCGGGCGGCGATGCCGACGCACTGATCGTCAGCCTGCACCGCAAGATCGCCGATTTGTCGGATGGTGCGCTGACCTCATGATGGCCACAACGTGATCGCGGTTTGGGCCGGGGTGACCACTGCCCTGGCCGGAGTCGGCGTGGCGCAGGCGCTGGTGGCATCGCGCCTCGTCACGTCCTTCGGAGCCAAGGCACGCGAAGCCGGCTGGAAAACCCCCACCGAGCGGCCGGCGGTGACGGTGTTGAAGCCGTTGCATGGCGATGAGCCTCTGCTGGAACAGGCGCTGACGAGTTTGTGCCAACAGGATTTTCCGGACTTCCAAATCGTGTTCGGCGTGCAGCATGCAGCCGATCCGGCACTGGACGTCGTGCGCCGGCTCCAGGCGCGATTTCCGGATGTGGACATCGCATGGGTGGTGGATTCGACGCTGCACGGCACCAACCGCAAGGTCGGCAATCTGATCAACATGCTGCCAGCGGCGCGCCACGATGTGTTGGTGATCGCGGACTCCGACGTGCATGTGCGTCGGGATTACCTGGACCGGCTGGTCGCGGCGTTACAGCGGCCGGACGTGGGCCTGGTGACGACATTGTATGCCGGGCTGCCCGCGCTATCCTCTGGCCATTATACGAAAGCAGGCATGACACCCGGCGGAAGGCTGGCCGCCCTGCCCGCTCGACTCGGTGCCTCTCAGATCACCCACATCTTCCTTCCCGGCGCGCTGCTCGCCCGATCGCTCGGGCGACAGGATTGCCTGGGGGCGACGATGTGCCTGCGCCGCCACGATCTGGCGCGCATCGGCGGGTTTCGGGCGCTGGTCGATCACCTCGCGGACGACAATGTCCTGGGCCGGAGGATCGCCGGACTCGGACTGCGCGTCGCGCTGGCCGACACCGTAGTGCTGACGACCGTTCCGGAAGCCAATCTGTCCGCCCTGTTCCGCCATGAATTGCGCTGGGCACGCACCGTACGGGCGCTGGAGCCGGCCGGTTTCGCCGCGTCGGTGCTGCAATATCCGCTCGCCTGGGCCGCCCTGACGATCCTGCTGGCAGGCGGCGCGGTGTGGTCGATCGGCCTGTTTCTCATTGCCTGGGTGCTGCGCGCCGTCGCGGCGATCGGAGTGGACAGCGCCCTGGCCGCCCTGTGGACCGAAGAACGCAGCAGCAATGACAACGCCGCACTTGCATTTAACGGCCCAGTCTGGCTTTTGCCGCTGCGAGACGCCTTTTCCGTGGCCGTGATGCTGGCGAGCTATGGCGGGCGCCAGGTGGACTGGCGCGGCCACAGCCTGCAAGCCGATACGCCACCGTCCTTTGCCAACACCAGCCGGCCCACCGAGGGAAACCACGCGCGATGATGAAGACCCTGTTCCTGCACCCGCCCTCGTTCGACGGTTTCGACGGTGGGGCCGGTGCCCGCTACCAGGCCAAACGCGAGATCAAGTCGTTCTGGTTCCCGACATGGCTCGCCCAGCCCGCCGCCCTGGTGCCCGGCAGCAAGCTGATCGATGCGCCCCCGGCCAAGATCGGCCTGGAGGAGGTCGTCCGCCAGATCGGCGAATACGAACTGTGCGTCATTCACACCTCCACGCCGTCGTTTGCCTCCGACGTGAAAGTCGCCGAGGCGCTGAAGGCCGCCAACCCGTCGCTGAAGATCGGTTTCGTCGGCGCAAAGGTCGCGGTGGAGCCGGCCAAGAGCCTGGCACAGGGCGCGGTGATCGACTTCGTGGCGCGCAACGAATTCGATTTCACCATCAAGGAAATCGCCGAGGGCCGCGACTGGGGTTCGGTCGATGGAATCTCTTACCGCAACGCCGCCGGCGTCATCATCCACAACAAGGATCGCGAGATCCTGGAGGATATGGACCAGCTTCCGTTCGTCACCGACGTCTATAAGCGTGACCTGCGGATCGAGGACTACTTCATCGGGTATCTGATGCACCCGTACATTTCGTTGTACACCGGGCGGGGCTGCAAATCGCATTGCACGTTCTGCCTGTGGCCGCAGACGGTGGGTGGGCATCGGTATCGTGTGCGCTCCCCCGAACATGTCGCCGAGGAAATCCGCCGGGCCAAGCAGATGTGGCCGAATGTAAAGGAGTTCTTCTTCGACGACGACACGTTCACCGACAACCTGCCCCGCGCCGAGGCGATCGCGCGGGAGCTGGGTAAGATGGGCGTGGTGTGGTCGTGCAATGCCAAGGCGAATGTGCCGCGCAAGACGCTGGAGGTGCTGAAGGCCAACGGTTTGCGGCTGCTGCTGGTTGGATATGAGAGCGGCAATCAGCAGATTTTATACAATATCAAAAAGGGCATGCGGATCGAGACCGCTCGGAAATTCACTCAGGACTGCCATGAGTTGGGGATCAAGATTCACGGCACGTTTATCCTGGGGCTTCCGGGTGAGACGAAGGAGACGATCGAGGAAACCATCAAGTTCGCGACGGATATCAACCCGCATACCATCCAGGTGTCGCTGGCGGCTCCGTATCCCGGCACGTTCCTGTATAAGCAGGCGGTTGAAAACGGCTGGCTGGATGCGGAACATGCCGAACTGGTGGATGACGGCGGGGTCCAGATCGCGCCGCTGCATTACCCGCATCTGTCGCACACGGAAATTTTCGACAATGTGGAGACGTTCTACCGGCGCTTCTACTTCCGTGCGCCGAAAATCGCATCCATCGTCAACGAGATGGTCCGCAGCCCCCAGATGATGAAGCGCCGCTTGCGCGAAGGGGTGGAATTCTTCCAGTTCCTGCGCGATCGTCGTACCGCCGCCTGATCGGCGCAGACACGCTCTAACGTTTTCGGTCTCGTCTGAACGTGATGGCCGGGCTTGTCCCGGCCATCTGTGCAACAACGGTTAGAGTCGGCGTACGACGACATCGGATATGTCAGTGTCAACGCCGGTTGGTATTAGAAAACGCCGCTGTTGAGCCAGAGATGGACAAGAATACTGGCTGCATAGCCCAGCGCCACAGCCGGCATCCATCGCAGGTGGGTCTTGAAGGTGTAAACACCACGCGCCTGGCCCATCACGGCAACCCCTGCCGCCGACCCGATCGACAACAGACTGCCACCAACACCAGCCGTCAGCGTTATCAGCAGCCATTGGCCGAGCGACATGTCGGGCTGCATCGTCAATACCGCGTACATCAGCGGAATATTATCCAGGATCGCCGACACAACGCCGATCGTTACGTTCGCATAGGTCGCGCCCAGAACGCCGTAGAGCAGGTGCGACGTCACCGACAGATAGCCAAGCAGACCCAATGCGCCGACGCACATCATTACGCCGTAGAAGAACAGTAATGTGTCCCACTCGACGCTTTCGATCCGTTTGAACATGTTGAACGTGTGGTCGGTGGGGCGGCTGCTTAGCCGACGGTCCTGACGTTGCAGATGGTAATCAAACAGTTGCAAAAGACCGAGACCTGTCATCATGCCCAATACCGGCGGCAGGTGCAGGACAGTATGCACGCCGATCGCCGTCGCGATCGTGACGCCGAACAGCGCGATCACCCGACGGGCGCCGAGCTTCATCGTTACGACCTGATCGTTGGCGGCAGGCGCCCCCGAAGGGACCGCGAAATGCATCAACGCCGCCGGAATCAGGACATTGATCAACGCAGGCACGAACAGAAACAGGAAATCCTGAAACGGCACCAGCCCCTTCTGCCACACCATCAGGGTCGTTATGTCTCCAAACGGACTGAACACGCCCCCTGCATTGGCGGCGACCACGATATTGATGCAAGACAATGCAACGAACCGCGGTGCGGCGCCACCTACCGCGATCGACACGGCAGACATGACCAGCGCCGTGGTCAGATTGTCGGCCAATGGTGAAATAACAAAGGACAGAGTGCCGGTCAGCCAGAATAGCCCACGATAGCTGAACCCGGACCGCAAGAGCCGACAGCGGAGTGCCGCGAAAACGCGTCGCTCAGCCAGGGTATTCACATACGTCATCGCAACGAGAAGAAACAGCAGCAACTCGGCGTATTCGGTCAGTACATGACGCAGCGCGATCCCGGCCTGCTCCGGCAGCCCGAGATTGTTGTAAACAAAGGCGGTCATCATCCACAGCAGGCCGGCAGCCACCACCACCGGCTTGGATTTGCGCAGGTGGGTGGCCTCCTCGCTGATCACCAGCGCGTACGCCACCACGAAGATAAAAAGGGCGGTCAATCCGACCCAGTGCAGGGTAAGATCGGGCTGTCCGGTGGTGGCCGCGACCGTCGCCATCAAGACCTCTTCATATCGCTGAAATATCGAACTACGCGTATAAGCCAGGCCAGGTGGCCCTATCGGATTCGCCCGCGCCGCGCACCCAATGCTAATCCGCGAACAGGCCTACCGGCGCGCCCACGGCAGGCGCCGCAGCACGAAACAGGCCGCCTAAGGTGGGGAATTCAGCGAGAATCCCGGGGGATTTTCCCTCACGGAGCGAGGTTACGTACAAAGCGCCATCCGCAAAGCACGGCATCGTCGGGCCGGGTACCGGGAAAGCCCATTTACGCAGCAACGCTCCCGTTGGGCTGAAACAGTTGATACATCCGGCGGATGGTCCGGCGGACCAATAATTGCCCTCGCTGTCGGTCGCAGCGCCATCCGGGCGGCCATCGTCGCCGGTCAGCGTCGCCAGAATGCGATGGCGGCTGCGACCGCCGGTCGCCGGGTCAAAATCCCAGGCCTCGATCGTCCCGGCCGTCGAATCGGAATGATACATGACGCGCCCATCGGGCGACCAGGCCAGTCCATTCGATACCGCGTAGCCCGATTCCTGTTTGGTGATCCGCCCGTCCGCCGTGACGCGATACAACGCGGCGATTGGCTGCCGCGGCGCGTTCTCATCCATGCTGCCGACCCAGAACGCGCCATCCGGCCCGACCTTGCCGTCGTTCAACCGGTTGGTCGCAGGCTCCTGGATCTTCGCCGTCAGGGTGGTCACCGCGCCGGACCGGGGATCGAACAGCACCACATCGTGCCGCTGAGCGACAACCAGCCGGCCGGAGCGGCACAGGCCGAAGCTGCCGACCACTTCGGGGAAATCCCACGCCTCCCGCGCTCCGGTATCGACCGACAGCGCGTTGATCCGCTTGCCGTTGATATCGCAGAACAACAGCCGCCGCGCCGCCGCATCCCACACCGGCGATTCCGCCACACCGCAGCGCGA
>JAYUEJ010000761.1:0-3221 GCA_043739265.1 Rhodopila sp.
ATCACCGACCTGCCGCGGGGCCGTCTGTATCTGGCCGGCGACGCCTGGAGTTACCTGCCGGGCTGGCAGGAAGGCGCCATTACCTCGGTTTATGAGGCGATCGGGGCGTTGGCAAAGGTGCACGGGTAACGCAAGAGCCACCGCTTCCGGAGGTGGCCCGCGATCGAGGTGCGGGCGTCCTAGAGCGTGATCGCCTGAGGTTGACTTCAACCTCGGGCGTGAATCACCCTCTCAAACAAAGGCTTAGACCATGATCCAACGCCGAGATCGCATGCATCCTCAAACGATCATGGTCTAACGTGCAGTTTTGTACAAATCGTGTGGCGAGGTCGATGAGCGATGGACAGGTTCAGTCAAGTTCTGGCGGAACTGCTAGCGCCCCGCTGGAAGGCTGCAGCTAGGGTTAGAACAGTGAGAAAACGCGCCACCAGAGCGGAAGCGTGACGAACGACAACACGGTCCCAATGCCGACCATAAGTGAAATGAGCCGCGTGTTCAGGCCGTACTGCGCTGCAACAATTGCGCCGCCGATCTGGGGCGACATCGCCGCTTCGAATAGCGTAACCTGCGTCGTAGGCCCGCGGAGGCCGATAAATCCGACGTAGATCACCGCTACCAACAACGGCGCCAGCACCAGCTTATAGCCGAGGCCCATGGCGAGTAGGCCGTAGTTGCCGCGCAGGGCCCCCAAGCGTAGTTGCAGGCCAACCGAGACCAGGGCCAACGGAGCAAGCGTCCCGCCGAGGCGGCTCAGAACCGATGTCACCCAGTCCGGGTAGCTGACCGGCAACAGTGCCACGGCGAGAACCAGGGCGATCAGCGGCGGAAACGTCGCTATGCGCAAGGCGAGCTCGCGCGTCGTGACGGCGGTCTCCGAGTAATAGCAGATCGTGAGTATGCCGATCGTGCTGAGCACCAGATATGTGCCGAGCTGATCGATGATGATACCGACAGGCATTCCGCTGGCGCCATAGAACGATTCAATCATCGGCAGTCCGACGAATGACGTGTTGCCGAGCCCTCCAACCACCGTCAGTGCCCCAGTCGTTGTCGAAGGCAGCCGAAATGCCCTTCCCACCATCCAGAACAGAGCGGCGCTCGCAATGAACAACAGCCACGGCATCAAAACGGCGTAAAGCAGGGTCAGGTCAAGGTGAACGGCGTGAACCTGGACGAGGGTCAGCGCGGGCAGGGACACATGGATAATGAACGCGTTGATGGTTGTGTGGGCATTTTCCGGGGCCCGTCTCGACCACCGCAAGGTCATACCGATCGCAAGGCACGTAAACAGCATCACGATGTTGTCCATAGGCCAGATCTCCCTGTGGACCGCATGAAAGCGAGAGGCATTTTCCGCGACGCTCCGTCCGCCACACCATCCGGCCAGTCCGCTCGCCAAAGGCAGATCGACATTGCCCGCGTTTTCGCCGTTCGACCCGGGATTTTAGGCTGCTCGCGACGGTTTCTCGCCACATCTGTCCAGGCGATGCCGAATCTGTCAAAGTGACGGGCATCGCGGATATCATTGACGCCGGTGACGCCGCGGGCCATGTCACGCGGATGTCGCGCCTGAACGATTCGTCGAAGGATACACGCTGAAATGAAGACAGTTTTTCCACCATCGGATGCGTTTGGATGTCGCTCCGGCGAGACGCGATCGGGACGCGCCGCGCGATGAACCTCGCCCCGGCGCGGGAGAAGTCGGTCCTGCCGCTCGACCCGCGGATCCCCGGCACATGTCAGGTCGTCAATGTGCGCGATCCCAGGGATATGGATACCGCGTCGCGCGTGAGCGAACGTATCCCGCCGGATACCGGCGTCTTCAGCTACCAACTGCTGGATCGCGAGTTGTTGCGCGCCCGATTCCGGGACCCGATCGCCACGTTCACATTTCGCCTCTTCGGCGAACTTGGCCTGTTCTACATGGGCGATCGCTTCTCCACGCGTTTTCTGATTGATCGCACCGGGATCGATCGCTTTTGTATCACCGCGATGTTCTATGGCCGCGCGACATTATATCAGAACGGAATAGAAACAATATCGGCGGGAAGCAACGGATTCATTTATCGTGGCTCACCCGGCACGCGGGTCGTGACGAGCGACGAGAACGCACGCCAGAATCTTTGGATTGAAGTATCGGCCCTGGAGCGTGCTCTGGAGGGAATGCTGGGCGAGCGCCTGCGCTCACCGCTTCAGTTCGGACCCGGATTCGACTGGACGAGCGGACTTGCCGCCAGCCTCCGGGCTCAGTGCGACTTCCTCATGCGAGATCTGGCGCAGGCTGACGGCGTTGCGGACAATCCGGTCGCGCTTGCCTCGTTCACCGATCTGATCGTTACGATTATGTTGCAAGGTCTTCCGCACAATTATCAGGAGCGGTTACAAAACGGGCGCCGGGGCGCGGTCCCGCTCTACATGCGGCGCGCCGAAGATTTCATGCGAGCCAATGCCGACGCGCCCATCCGCATGGAACAAGTGGCGAATGCGGCGGGCTGCGGCGTTCGAACCCTCGCGGGGGTGTTCCGCCAATTCCGCGACACCACACCCCTGGCGGCGCTGCATGCCATCCGGCTGGACATGGTGCGCGCGGAATTGGACCTCGGCGGCGCGGATGCCTCGATCGCTGAGTTGGCGCGCCGGTATGGTTTCACCAATGCCGGGCGATTCAGGACGGCCTATGGCCGCCGTTTCGGTGAGACGCCGTCGGAAGCCGTGCGGCGCGCATCGCGCTCGTGACTTTAGCCTAGGAGCGTGTCGGCGCCTCTCATCGAATAGAGGGGGCGGTGTCGATCACAACGAACATTGGGGAACACAGTGCAGAATCAAGATTTACGCACCAAGGTTTCGAGTTAAACAAATCAATAACTTAACTGATGCGGAAATCCTCTGCGCATGTCCGCTTCAGCGTAACAGCGGCTTAAAGCAGACCGACAGCTTACGGCCAGGATTGGCCGTCAGCAGATCGTCCGTACTAAGCCCGTGCCTAGTCCGCGATCACGACCTGGCGGTCGCGGCGCAGCAAACCCGGCGATATGCACCGTGAACGCCGCCCGAACATCCCTCACATCGCCGTCATACCCCCATCCACAAATTACAACGCCCCAGTAACATAAGACGCATCGTCCGATGCCAAGAACAAGATCGCAGAAGCAACCTCCTCGGCCCGACCCGGCCGCTTCATCATGGTCCCCTGCGCGGCCTTGGCATTATACTGCTCCACC
>JAYUEJ010000762.1:0-9636 GCA_043739265.1 Rhodopila sp.
GCCGTCCAGCACCGCCATGCAGACGGCGACACCCAGTGACAACATGGCCAGCAGACGCCGGTTCGGCGGTAGCCCGTCGATCGGGTCGGCCGTGAGTTGCCGGGTCATGCGGGCAACACGATCGGGATGGGGGAAACCCCGACGCCGCACGACCACGCACGAGATTGTCCCGGTAACCGGTGGACTTGTTGCCGGCCAACCGATATCACGGTCTTGTGATGCCATGACGGAATATGGGCGTGCAGGCAGGCGATCGATTCGGTAATGCGCAATTCAACTCTCCAACGGCGGCCTTCCCGGAAAGCGTGGCACCGATGACGCAGGCCCTCAACGCCCTTTCCACATCCATTTCAAGGCTCGTGGCATCCTCGGCGCCTTTACTCGGCGCGATACGGGTCGGACCGAACCGCCACATCGTTGGCCTTGTCTGCCAGGGCGATCGGGTCGTGACCACCGACCAGGCGCTACCGGCACTGGATAGTTACACCGTCGTATTGCCGAACGGGGTGCTGATCGCCGCTCGGCCCGGTCCGCGCGATCCGGCCGCCAACCTCGCCTTGTTGTGCCTCGATACGCCGCGTCCCTTGGTCAATCCAGAGACCGCGACTACCTCTGTGGGCAGCCTGGCGATCGTCCTGGGTGCCGACGCCGATGCATCGCCTACGGTCCGCCTGACCGTGATTCACCGGTTCATCCGAACCGCCGATGGGCCTGCCCCTGTGCTGGACCTGCCGGGCGACAGCGTCGCGCAGGGCAGTCTGGTGCTGGATGCCGAGGGACGCCTGATCGGCCTGGCCGCGATCGGTCCAAGCGGGGAGCCAATGGCCGTCCCCAGTGCCGTAATCGGGCGCATGCTGATGCCCACCACCCAAGGGCCTGCCACTGCAGTGCTCCAACCCGCATCCATCAGCCGTGGCTGGCTCGGTGTGGCCTTGCAGCCAATCACCGTGCCTGACCAGTTGATCGCCCGCACCGGCCAGAATTCGGGCCGTATGGTGGTCAGCATCACCAAAGGCGGTCCAGCCGATATGGCCGGGATGCGGGTGGGCGACGTCTTGCTGGCGCTGAACGGGACCAGCGCGTCGGGTCCGCAGTCGTTGCGCGCCTTTCTCGGCGCCGATCGAGTCGGCACCACGGTGGAGGTCAGGCTGCTGCGCGACGGCAATTTGGTGACGACAAGCCTTACCGTCGCCGTCCAGCCTGACTAATCCTCCAATGCCATGACCTTCACCCGCATCCGGTCGCGTAGGGCGTTGCCGCCGACCGAGCGGATTTGGCCAACATCGAGTGCCACGGCACTGACGATATAGAGTACGCCTCCCACCAGGATCGAAGCGAACAGACCGTACCCGTTTAACGGAAACGGGATCGCGATCAGTGCCACGCTCATGGGCACGATCGCCAGGATGCAGCGAACGACCTGCCCGACCGGCAGCCAGACCGGGAACAGGGCCGTCCCCAGGAACCAGCCGCCCACGACGGTCGCCCATTGACATACCAGCGCCGTCCATGCCGCACCGAACATGCCATAGCGTGGCACCACGTAAAGATTGAGCGCGATATTCAGCACCGTGGCGGGCAGGTAGGTCCACAGCATCAACAACGGCCGGCCCGACAGATGGAACGCATGGTCGATAAAATGGGTCCGAAGTCCGCGTGCCAGTGCGGCGAAACACATGATCGGCAGCAGTGCTGCCACGCCGGTTGTAAACGCCGGCCCGACCAGGGAAGCGGCCAGACTGTCGGCGGTCAGCGCCAGGCCGGCACAAGTGGGCAACGCAACCGCCAGCATCGCGATGCCGTTGCGACCGGCCTGGATCCGGGCTGCCGCCCGCCCCTGTTGCTCCAGCACCTGCACCACCAACGGGAAGGTGGCGGTAGAGATCGAGGTGCAGATCAGGGTCGTTGGCCGCTCCACCAAATTATAGGCGACAGCGAAAATCCCCAGCACATCGGCCCCCGCCAGCGATCCCAGCAGGAACCGGTCGCTGTTCTGCAGAATTGTCGCGGTCGCCGCCACCGCCACCAGTGGCCAGGCATACTCGACCAGCCGCACCAACTCCGCCCTGTCCAACGCACCCACGGTGCGGCGGAACGGCACGGCCAAGAGCCGGATATCGATGGCCGAACAGATAACGGCGGCGATCAGCAGGCCAAGGACGATCGCCTCGGGTCCATGCCCGACAATCGACATGGCCGCCAGGCCCAGTCCGAAGCCCAGGACCGCATGCAGGCATTCGATGGTATTGAAGCGCCGCATCAGGTTGGCCGATCGGTTGACCGACTGGTTCAATTGCACGAGAGAGCGGAACAACAGCATCGGCAGAGCCAGCCAGACCGCCTGGCGATACTGGTCAGGCAGGCCGATCACCAACCCGACCGGCACGCAGACCGCGACCAACGCGATGCCCATGCCGTAGAAAACGACATACGCCTCTTTCAGCAGGCCATCCTGCCGGTCGGCCGCCGCCGCGCCGGGGAAAAACCGCAATACCGCGGTCGGCAGAGCATAAAAGAATGATGTCTGCAACACGAGGACGGCCGAGAACACATAGCTGTAGGCGCCGAACGCCGCCGGCGACAGCAGACGTGTATAGACATAAATCATCAGTACCGAAACAAACGCCGGAATTACATTAGCTGGTATATAGCCGATGATCTGGCGGTACAAAGGACGCTGCCTCGTCGGGAAAAGTGACTGAACCGGCGGTGCCAGTGCCAGGGGTTGAATTGGCGCCGTGCTGCATTGGCTACTGGTTGCGAAAACGATAAACAGATGCAGAACGGCCCGAACGGTTCGATAATGGTCGAGCGGTCCGCAAGAAACCAAATCACGTTGCTATGACGGCGCGAAGGCCATCATCCGTCCATACATTTGCACGATCGCACAAAACCGGTATTCGATCCCGCCGACGCAACGGGAGCATCGCCATGACCATCGACTTCACCGGCCGCAAGGCCATCATTTGTGGCGGCAGCCGCGGCATTGGACGTGCCATCGCACTCGGTCTCGCCGCCGCCGGCGCCGACGTCTCCATCTGTGCCCGGGGGGCCGAGGCGCTGGAGACCACACGGGCCGAGATCGCCGCGTTCGGCCACATCGCGCATGCGGCATCGATCGATCTGGGCAATGAAGCTGCCATCAAGACCTATATCGCCGAAGCGGCGGCGGCACTCGGCGGGATCGATCTGCTGGTGAACAATGCCTCGGCGTTCGGATCGGCGGACGACGAGGCCGCCTGGGTGGCCAGCCTGGCGATCGACATGCTGGCGATCGTGCATGCGACGCAGGCGGCGCTGCCGTTCCTGACGGCGTCGAAGGGCAGCGTGGTCAATACATCCTCGATCTCCGCGTTGCGGGCGGCGGCGCGGCAGCCGCCGTACGGGGCGATCAAGGCGGCGGTGATGCATTATACCAACACCCAGGCGGCGATGTACGCGCGCGCCGGGGTGCGGGTCAACGGCATCGCCCCGGGATCGATCGAGTTCCCCGGCGGAATCTGGGATCGCCGGAAAACCGAAAATCCGAAGCTTTACGCGGCAGTGCTGAACGGCATCCCGTTCGGTCGCCTGGGCACCCCGGAGGAGGTCGCCAACGTGGTGATGTTCCTGGGCTCCAGGCTGGCGTCGTGGGTGACGGGGCAGACGATCGTGGTGGACGGCGGGCAGTTGCTGTAATCACACGCTGGGGACATCGCTCTAGCGTGCCACCCCGCGCATCGAAGCCGGCTGGCCGGGCAGTTTCAGGTTCGGCCCGACCTGCACCGGCTTTCCGTTCCATAGCCGGAACACCTGCAGGTCCCTGCCGGAGTAGTTACCGACATAAACATATTCGCTGTTCGGACTGTAGGCGATCGCCTCGGGTATCACGCCCAGAGCCGCTCTGCCGGTGACCTTCAGCTTGCCGCCGGCGCCCACGGACATCACGACCAATTCCCCGCCTTTGGTCTTGAACCAGTCGCCGGCTTTCGCGGTGGTGCCGAGCAACAGCGGGGAGATCGCCCATTTGCCGTTGGGGGAGATCGCGAAGCCTTCCGGCCCGATGCCGGGGGTCATGATGTCGATGACATGCGGATGCGGGCCGGTGGCCTCGATGACTACCACCGCGTCGGCGTTGTTCTTCTGCGCACCGGTGTTGGATGCGAACGCGTATTTTCCGTCTGGCGTGATGTCGATGTTGTAGGGGTTGAAGCCGGCCGGAATGTCCATCGTCTTGTCATAGGTCACCGTCTGACCTTCAATTTTCAGGACGCCGATCTTGTTGACAAGATTGAGGCAGACGAACGCCCGTTTGCCGTCGGGCGTGATCGCGACCGCGGCGGCTTCCTGCTCCATCGCGACGTCGCCCAGTGACTTCACGACGCCGTTCTGGATCGACAGCACCGACACGCTCTTGCCGGCGCGGTTGGCGGTCAGCGCCAGGTCGCCTTTGTGCGAAATCGCCAATCCGGACGGCTGCAGGCCGACGGTGACGGTGTCGGACAGCACGGGCGGCGTGGCGTTCAGGTCGATGACGAACAGTTTGTTGTCGGGTGCCGGCTTCCAGGCGCCGCCGTCCTGGTTCATCACCACGGAATTCGCGACCAGCCCGACCTTGCCGTCAGCCGTGATCTGTAGATTTGTCGGCGGACCAAGCAACGAGTTCATCAGCGGCAGCGCTGCCCGAATTTTTGGTTTGGCGGGATTGGACACGTCCATGACCACCACCGAATCCCGGCCCGGACCGCCGTTCAACGCACCATTGCCGTCATAGGTCACTTTCTCGTCCAGGCCGATCAGGATGTCATGGATGCCGGCAAAGGCAGGCGTCGCCGCCAGCAGCCCGCAAGACATCAGCAACGCGGCGCGCATGGTCATGGTGCGTTTTCCCCTGTTGGTTTATCGTTGCAGGCAGGCTAGGCGTGCGGCCATGGCGGTGCAACCTTGACGCCTGACAGGGCCGGTGCAAGCGTCAGGGAAAGGGAGAAAGTCGATGAAGTTCGGTGTTTTCTATGAACATCAGTTGCCCCGCCCATGGACGGAAAACAGCGAGTATGAGTTGTTTCAGAACTCATTGTCGCAAGTCGAACTGGCGGACAAACTGGGCTACGACTACATGTGGGAAGTCGAACACCATTTCCTGGAAGAATATTCGCATTCGTCGGCGCCCGAGGTCTTCCTGGCGGCGGCCAGCCAGCGGACCAAGCGGATCAGGCTGGGGCATGGCATCGTTCAGTTGACCACCAACCAGCCGCATCGGGTGGCGGAGCGTGTGGCGACGCTGGATCAGATCTCCGGCGGGCGGGTCGAACTGGGTATGGGCGAAGGCGCCGGCCCGGCCGAACTGCATCCGTTCGGCGTGCGGGTGCGCGAAAAACGCGAGCGGTGGGAAGAGGCGGTGCAGGCCATCATCCCGATGTTCACCAAGGATAGTTGGGAATTCCACGGTAAATACCACGATTTCCCGGCCCGCAATGTCGTGCCGAAGCCGTATCAGAAGCCGCATCCGCCGCTGTGGGTGGCCTGTTCCAATATCCGCACGATCGGCGAGGCCGGGCAGTGGGGCATGGGGGCGCTGGGGTTCAGTTTCGTTTCGCCCGACGCGGCCAAGGCATGGGTGAACAAGTATTATAACATGTATTTGCATCAGCCGCGGCGCCTGGCGGATTACGCGACCAACCCGAATGTGGCGATCGTCAACGGATTCATGTGCGCGCCAACGGATGAGGAAGCGTTGGAGAAAGCCGCCGGTTGGACTTTCTTCATTTTTGCGCTGTCGTATTACGGGCGCAAGGGTGTCGATGCGCCCGGCAAGGGCGATCTGTGGCGGGAATACCAGGACTGGCGGCACACCGAAAAAGCCCAGGTCGCTTTGCGCAATGGGTTGATCGGATCGCCTGAAACCATTCGCAAGCGGCTGCGCCAGTTCGAAGAGGCGCATGTCGATCAGGTGATCCTGCTGAACCAGGCAGGGAAAACCAGCCACCAGGATATCTGCGAAAGCCTGGACCTGTTCGCGCGTGAAGTGATGCCGGAGTTCCACGGCCGCCAGGCGGCGCACGATACCTGGAAACAGGATGTGCTGGAGGGGCGCATCGTGCTCGAAGATCTGGATACCGAACGATACGATCTCTACGCGCACCAGAATGAGGATATTGTCCGGATGTCGCCGGAACAACTCAAACAGCGGATGGCGGAAAAAGAACGATTGGCCGCGGCCGGTTAGGGGAAAGCGCGATGCGGCAGATGGTTATGGTGGGCTTCCTGCAAGCTCAGAACTGCACCAACATGGTCAGTTCGTGGCGGCATCCGGAATCGCGGCAGGATTCGACGTCCGCCGATTACTATCAGACCATCGGCCGCATCCTGGAGGAAGGGAAATTCCACCTCGGATTCTTCGACGACCGCCTGGCGATGCCCGACCGTTATGGCAACGACCATCGCCACACCGTGGAGCACGGTATTCGGTGTGTGAAGATGGACCCCGTCACTGTACTTACCGTCATGGGGATGGCTACGAAACGTCTGGGCCTCGGCGCCACGCGATCCACGACCTACTATGAACCGTTCGATGTCGCCAGGACGTTCGCGACACTGGACCTGATGACCGAAGGCCGGGCCGCATGGAATGTCGTTACATCAATGAACGATGGCGAAGCGCTCAATATGGGGCGCGACGAGCATCCCGAGCATGATCTGCGGTACGATCGCGCCGATGAGTTCATGGAGGTGGTCCTCGGACACTGGAATTCCTGGGACGACGATGCGATCGTGCATGACAGGAAGACCGGCATTTTCGCCAACCCGGATAAAGTGCGGCGGCTGGATCATCGGGGAGAATTCTTCAGGTCCCGCGGTCCGTTTACCGTGCCGCGATCGAAGCAGGGCCATCCCGTCATCATCCAGGCCGGTCAAAGCGGCCGCGGCAAGCGCTTTTCCGCTCGGTGGGGCGAACTGGTGTTCGTCAGCACCCCCGTGAGTATCGAGCATGGCCGTCAGACCTATCGCGAAATGAAGGCCGAAATAGAGCGTCAGGGACGCGATCCGTCGCATGTGTCCATAACGCCCTCGGCTTACCTCGTCTGTGCCGAAACGAAAATGGAAGCGGAAGACAAGATGGCGTTGATCGAAACGCTGGCGACGGATGAGGACGCGCTGTCGTTGTTGTCGGAAGCGATGAATTTCGATTTCGCCACAAAAGGCTTCGATGAACCGTTCACCGATGCCGAACTGGACGGAATTTCCGGATCTCAGTCGATGCGCGACCGCGTGCTGACAGCCAGTGGGATCAGCCATCCGACGCCGCGGGACTTCGTTAAATTCAGCCATCGCGGCCGCCCCAACCTGCCGTTCATCGGCGGCCCGAAAGAGATTGCCGATGGGCTGGAAGAATGGTTCACCACCGGGGTCTGCGACGGCTTCGTGATCGCGGCAACGCATGTGCCGGGGACGTATCTGGAATTCGTTCGCTACGTTGTGCCTGAACTGCAACGACGCGGTTTGTATCACAAAGACTACACCGGGGCGACGCTAAGAGAAAACCTGGGACTGCCGATACCGCACGGGAGACTGGCATGAAACTTGGTCTGTCGATCGGCTATTCCAAAGCCCACATGGACCTGCCGGTGGCGTTGGTCCAGCGCGCCGAGGAACTGGGCTACGATTCGGTCTGGAGCGCCGAGGCCTACGGATCGGACGCCGTCACCCCACTGGCGTTCCTTGCAGCGGTAACCAAAAAAATCCGTCTTGGGACAGGCATTATGCAGTTGGCGGCGCGAACGCCCGCCAACGCCGCGATGTGCGCCGGGACGGTGGACGCACTGGCCGGCGGCGGTCGGTTCATCGCCGGACTGGGCGTGTCAGGACCGCAGATCGTCGAAGGCTGGTATGGACAGCCGTGGGGACGGCCGTATTACCGCCTGAAGGACTACGTGGCGATCATGCGGAAGATCTTCCGGCGCGACGAACCCGTTACGCATGACGGACGCGAAATCAGTCTGCCCTACACCGGCGAAGGTTCGACCGGCGTCGGGAAACCACTGAAATCGATCCTGCATATGAACCCGGACATTCCGATCTATTTGGCGACCGGAAGTGAATCGACCGTGAAGCTGACCGCCGAAATCGCCGATGGCTGGTTGCCGATGGGATTCGTTCCTGGCTGCATGGAAGAATACGGCCCCTGGCTGCAAGAAGGTTTTCGTCGTGCCGGCAACGGCAAAAGCCTGAAGGATTTCGAAATTCAGGCGACCATCCATGTGGAGGTCGCCGACGACGTAAAAGCCGCACTGGCGCGCTTAAAACCCGAGGTCGCACTTTATGTCGGCGGCATGGGCCACAAAGACAAGAATTTCCATAAGGAACAAATGATCAGGCGCGGCTTCGGCGCTGCCGCGGATCGCGTTCAGGAACTATATTTGGCACATCGCAAGGAAGAAGCCATCGCCGCGGTTCCGGATGAATGGGTCGATATGAAGTCCCTGGTCGGGCCGGCGGATCGCATCCGCCAGCGGTTCCGCGCCTGGGAGGCATCCGGCGCCACCAGCGTAACGGTCCGGTCCCGGCAACCCGAAGCGATCGAGGTGATGGCTCAGGCCGCCCGTCTCAACTGAAGGAGGAAACAATGCGCTTCAAAGACAAAATCGCGCTGATCACGGCGGCGGCAAACGGCATTGGACGCGCCACGGCCGAGATCATGGCGCGCGAAGGGGCCGTGGTCGTCTGCGTTGATAATCACTCGGAACGACTGGACGCTGCCGTCACGGCGTTGGGCGGGCAGGCACATGGCCGGTTGTGCGATGCGCTGGATCAGGGCCAGGTGGATGCCGTCGTCGCCGGTGTGGTCAAGGAATTCGGCCGCATTGATATCCTGGTCAACGCGGTCGGCGGCAGCACGATCATTGCCAAACCGTCGGCGATGATCGAGGAACACTCACTGGACGATTGGCAGCGCGTCATCCGGTTCAATCTGGACGGAACGTTTCTCTTCACCCACGCGGTCGTGCCGGTGATGAAAGGACAGAAATCCGGGAAAATCGTGAACCTCGCCTCCATCGCCGGCCGCGGCATGAGTGTCGCCAGCGGCAGCGCCTATGCCGCGGCCAAGGGCGGCATCATCGCGTTCACCCGCAAGTTGTCGTTCGAACTCGGTCCGTTCGGGATCAACATCAATGCCATCGCCCCCAGTCTGACACTGACGGAACGCATTCGGCCGCACTGGAACCAAAGATCGCCCGAGGCACAGACCGCGCAGGTTGAAGCGACCCCGCTGCGGCGCGTGGCCGAGGCATCGGACCAGGCCAAGGTCATTTGCTTCCTGGCGTCGTCGGATGCGGATTTTGTTACGGGTCTGACGATCGACGTGACTGGCGGGCAATCGGGGTAGTGTCCCTGCCCTACAACCCAAATCTTGGCAAATGCGCCGCCAACCCGGCATAGGCCTCATCATCCGTCCGGTCATATCGCAACGGCGTAACAACGATCTTGCCGGCGCGCATGGCGCTGTAATCGCTCTCCGGTCCCTGCTGAATATCGCCGCGTTTGAAATTCAGCCAGTGATACGACATCCCCCGCGGATCGACCCGCGTGTCCACATGCATGCCGGCAACCGCGCCCTCACCCTGCCGCGCCAACGTCAACGGACCCGCCTCGGCGGCG
>JAYUEJ010000763.1:0-9629 GCA_043739265.1 Rhodopila sp.
AACCCACCGAAGTGTGGATCAACCCGCCGAAGGTGAGGCCAGAAAAACGAGTGTAAATTCCGAACCAGGCTGTCTCAAAGTCGTTGACACATTCCGCTCGGCGACGGCGTGGTCCCGGGCGAGCGTCCCGTGCATGACAGAGGCTCGCACTTTCAGCATCAAATGAGCGCCCCTCGGAGACCAGTGCATTTGCTGGCGCGCAGCAGTTGCATGCCCATCTCTGGCAGGTCTGCCTTGTCGCACCCATTGCGCTTGCTCGGCGGCACAAAACCCTCGCCGAGAAGTACGCGGGCAGCTATCAGCGACCGCTGGATCGTGAGTTGAACGCGATCATGGATCTGACACCCACCAACCGCGATGGCAGGCGGCTGCGAATACAATACGGCAAGATACGAAACAGCGTGTTCACCGTCCTGGAATAACGGGACGTTCCACCGGACAACAATGGCAGCGAGCGGGAATTGCGACCTACAGCCACCTATCGCAAAGTCACCGGCGGCTTTCGATCCAACGGGGCCCCGATCTATTCGCAGGCTTCCGATCCGTCGTTGGAACCGCAGCACGACGGGGAAACCATCCTCTTGCCGGGTTGAGCAAATACACTGAAAGCACATTTTTGTTAAGCTGCAAAAATACTGTTGACGGATAATTTGCCATACAACACCATGACCTCGATAATAGACGGAGTTTGAAATGAAGGATGGCATCCTCGGCCTTCCGCAGGTCGCGCTGGCAAGTTGCGTCCTCAAAGGCCGCACAGTCAAGACTTTCAAATAGTTGACATTGGCGAAAAAAGTCGTTCTGCGGAAGGGGGATACTGATGTTTGGCGCTGAATTATTGGATGGACTACTTCCCATTGCGGCGCTGGTTCTGACGGCCCTGTCAGCTTTAGCCGAAGTCCCGTTCGTTACCGATGATCCGGACACTCCCGACAAGAGGCATATGAAATAAAACTGGCTGTACAGTCCACACGTAACTACAAACATACGAGCGGTGTGTTCCCCATACTGGAGGTCAATTATGGCGTCCTCGGTAATCTTGAAGCGCATATTGCGGTGCCGATCCCCTTCGACCGCGTTTCGGGATGTACACACGACTTCCTGCCAGTCTGACTCTCTGAGGCGTTGGAACCATGGACCATTTTCGGTGGCGGCTACAACACCATCCCGCGACCGACATCAGGAATTTCTGGTTCGCCGGCCGCGGCGCGACCTACGAGGTGTCGCCCGAGATCCTCGGCGGCGCCGAGATTTTTCGCACCACAGCGGGCACCGTCAATGGAACAAACGGCACCAGCTTCAATGTGGACGCGATGTATAACATCAGTGACAAGCACCATCTACTGTTCTCGGTGGGCTGCAATATTGCGAATACAGCGTCGAATAACCTGATCCCACTCTCCTTTATTTGTGGACGTCCGTCTCACCATCGTCTCATCTGGATCCGATTCTGCAGCGGTGACCGCGGATTGCCGCAGGCTTCGCCGCCGTCAGGGCCGCACTACAGTCGCCCAATCCGAAGCCTCGGCGTGCGCTCAGTAACTCGAATACGTCCACGACACCGAGCCGAGATGATTTGCGGGCGCGGCTGCACCTTCAGATCAAATCATGAAATATGCGCTCGTCTGAATGTGAACGAAAAGAAGTCGCCGAACAACCAGGCGAGCAGAGGGTGTGAACCAGTTCACTGCCACCGGCGCGTCATGAGCTCAGAGCGCCACAAGCGACGGTACCCAAGTCAGGCATCCAACGGCAAAGGTATTTTAAACCAGGAGTACAGGCATGCGTAAGCCTTCAGATATCCGGGAATTGGGTCGCCTGTCCGGCTTTGCAGGGTTCGGCAAGGCAGCCTGTGCCGTGGGTCTTTTCCTGGCGCTGGCGGTCGGCTCGTCCAACGCCGGGGCCTTCGATCGTGCCGGCTTCAAAGCGCGCGCCGAGGCGACCTTGGCGGAGCTCAACACGAAGCGGCTGGCGGACAGCAAGGCCACCCTGGTCCGCCTCGACGAGATGGTCGCGATCGGAATCACAGGAGCGAAGGAATACGGCGCCCATCATCCCAAATCCGCCAGGCTGATGGACGCGGTGATCGCCGACGCCCAGGCGATGAAGGGATTCAGCGACGTCGAAATGGAGGAGAAGTGGGGCGAAAAAGGCACTGGCGGCGATGCCGTCGGGGTTCCGCTGAAGTCCCTCACCGACTTCGGCCAGGAGCGCGCCTACATGGAATTGGTGATCGGCCCGGCGCACCAGTACATCTTCGTAAAAAAATGGGAAACGGCAAAGAAGGCCCGCTGGCTCGAACAGGCCAGGGATGAGGCAGTCGAACTGTTGAAGCACTTGGAAGGCGTCAATGCCGAGTAGCGGTTAGCCAGAATATTCTTCACCGCGGTGATGGGGGTTTTGATGGAACAAATCGTTTTGGCCTGTTTGCGGCTTCGCACCGTGGTTGTCGCGGTCGCGGCCGTCTTGGTGGCGGGGGGGCTTTGGCAAATGCGCCAAATGCCACTGGATGTGGTACCCGAGTTCTCGCCGCTGACGCTGCAAGTAAGAACCGAGGCGCTTGGACTGTCGGCGGCGGAAGTGGAGTCATTGATTACGGTTCCGCTCGAGGCCGATTTGCTGATCGGCGTGCCATGGCTGAAATCCATTGATTCTGAATCGATAACGGGCGTGTCTTCGATCGACTTGTTGTTCCGGCCCGGGACCGATCTCATGCGCGCCCGGCAGATGGTCAACGAGCGTATGACACAGGCTCGCGCGCTGCCCAACGTCTCGACCCCGCCTACGCTGCTGCAGCCGATTGCGACGGCAAATCGCATCATGAACGTCGGACTTAGCTCCAGGTCCGTCTCGCTGATGGATATGTCGGTACAGGCGCAATGGACCGTTGTGCCCCGGCTGACCGGCGTTCCCGGCGTTGCCAATGTATCGATCTGGGGACAACGCAATCGGCAGGTCCAGGTACAGGTGGACCCCAACCGGCTGCACGACAAAGGCATCACGCTCGAACAGATCGTCAAGACCGCGGGTGAAGCCGTATGGTCGTCGCCGTTGACCTACCTGAATTCGTCAACCCCCGGCACGGGTGGGTTCATTGACACGCCGAACCAGAGACTCAATGTACGTCACGTCTTTCCCATCACGGCGGCGGAGGACTTCGCCAGCATTCCCGTCGTCGGGACGTCGATCGCCTTGGGTGAGGTTGCCGATGTGGTCGAGGGGCATCAGCCACTCATCGGTGACGCCATCCTCAAAGATGGCCCCGGCCTCCTGCTTGTGATCGAGAAGTACCCTGGCTTCAACACCGTCGAGGTAACCCAGAAAGTAGAGGCCGCGCTTGCCGAACTCCGTCCTGGCATGACCGGGATCGATATCGACACCACGATTTATCGTCCGGCGAGTTTCATCGAGCGCGGGACCAGCAACCTGTCAACCGCGATTTCGATCGCCGCTGTCCTGGCGATCGTTGCACTCGGCGCGCTTCTCGGCAGTTGGCGGGCGACGCTGGTGGCGGCGGCGTCCATCACCGTGTCGCTGGCTGCCGCCGGCCTGGTATTCTACCTGCGCGGCGCCGACTTCAACATGATGGTGGTGGCGGGCCTGATGATGGCGATCGCCGTGGTGGTCGATGACGCCATCGCCGATGCCAACAATGTTCTACGGCGCTTGCGCGAGACCGGCGCCGGCGAAGGCAAACCGATGTGGCGCATCATTGCCAGCGCCTCGATCGAAATCCGCGGTCCGATGCTTTACGCCACTTTGATCAGCGTGATCGCGGTGGCTCCGCTCTTGCTGATGCATGGATTGTCGGCGGCATTCTTTAAGCCTCTCGCGATGTCCTACATCATCGCCGTTGTGATCTCCCTGGTGGTCGCGACGACGGTCACGCCAGCCCTGGCCATGTTGCTGTGGCCGCGCAGGCCGGTGGCGCAGCCAGACGGGTCCGCATCCATGGAACCACTCCAGCGTCTCTATGGCCGGCTGGCCGGGCCGGCGACCCGCTCGCCGGCTCTTGCCTACGCGATTACCGCATGCGGCTTGCTGGTCGCCGTGCTGGCCTTCTCGCAGCAGGAACGCTCGCTGATCCCGTCCTTCAAGGAAACCGACGTGTTCGTCGAGTTGCAGGCCCCCCCGGGCACCTCGTTGCAGGCGATGGATCGTATGAGCGCGGCGCTGATCCACGATCTGCGGGCAATTCCGGGGGTGCGCAACGCAGCCGCGCAAATTGGCCGTGCCCTGCTGTCGCACGAACTGGCCGACGTAAATTCGGCCAATCTGTGGGTGAGCCTGGATCCCAAGGCCAACTACGAAGCCACGTTGGCGGCCATGCGGACAGTCGTCAGCGGGCGACCTGGAATCAGCGGCGCGGTGCAGACCTTCCTTTCCAAAACGGTACGCGAGAGTCTCACCGGCGAGGATCGGGCAATCTCCGTCCGCATCTACGGTGAAAATCTCGGCATTCTCCGCGCCAAGGCAGAAGAGATCCGCCAGACCCTCGCAAAAATCCCCGGGATCAAGAGCCCGGAGGTCGAGCCTCAGGCCGAGCAGCAGGTGATCGATGTCGAGGTCAATCTCGAGAAAGCCCGGGCCTACGGTCTCAAACCCGGCGACGTGCGCCGATCCGCGTCGGCGCTGATCGGCGGCATCACGGTGGGCAGCCTGTTCCAGGAGCAGAAGGTGTTCGACGTCGTGATCTGGGGACGGCCGAACATCCGCAACAACCTCAACGATATTCAGAACCTCATGATAGATACCGAGTCGGGCACGCAGGTGCGCCTGGGGGATGTCGCCCGCGTCAGTACAGTGGCCACTCCAAGCGTGCTCCATCGACAAGGCGCTTCACGGCGGATCGACGTCGAGGCCGACGTCAGCGGACGCTCCCTGGCCGCGGTGACCGAGGACGTAAAGCAACGCATCAAAGAAGGCGCGTTTCCGTTCGAATACCATGCAGAGGTGCTTGGCGAGCATGTCGAGCGGCAAGCCGCGGTGGCATCGCTGTACGGTTATCTGGTTGCGGCCGCTATCGCGGTGGTCCTGCTGCTACAGGCCGCCCTGGGAAGCTGGCGTTTGGCCGGTCTCGTCATCGTCGGCGGGCCGGTGGCGACGCTCGGCGGCTTCGTCGCTGCCTATCTCGGCGGCGGTGTACTCTCGTTAGGGTCGTTCCTGGGACTGGTTGCGGTTCTTGGCCTTGCCGTGCGCAACGGGATCATGCTGATCAAGCACTTCCAATATCTCGAACAGCATGAACCGGTAAACAGCAGCAGCCTGGTCGCGCAAGCGGTGGGCCAGCGGCTCACCGCCATCGTCGCCACTGCCATCACCACCGGCCTGATCGCCCTGCCGTTCGTGGTGTTCGGCGATGTCGCGGGATTGGAGATATTGCACCCAGCGGCAGTGGTGATCCTTGGCGGCCTTGTCACTTCGACAATCCTTACCCTGTTCGTAATCCCGGCATTGTATCCGAGATTTGTGGCCAGGACGGTAGCCGAGACGCGGTCGCTGGCGCCGGGGGCGGCATGAACGTGGTCTTTCACGGCAACGGGACGGGAGTATTTGCAATGTGGCAACCGACTACGGCCGCTGTTGCGGTGGCGCTGATTGCCCTGGGTTCGCAATTAGGGGCGCCGGTCGCAATGGCCGACTCCCCGGCTGCGTCGAAAGCTGAGACGCAGGCGACAGTCAAGCGCCTCGGATTTGGCGTCAACCGCATCACGTTGCTGCCGAAAGCGGCCCGCAGGCTCGACATCAAGACCGCTGAAATCCGTGAAGACCCGTCGGGAAAGAAGGTCACGCCGTACTCGTCGATCATCTACGACCTCGACGGCGATGCGTGGGTGTACACGGTTACGGCGCCACTGACCTTCGGCCGCGAGGGGGTGGTGATCGAGCTGATAAAGGGCGACTTCGTCTATCTCCAGCAAGGCCCGCCAGCCGGAACGCAAGTCGTAACGGTGGGAGTGCCCGAGCTGTATGGGGCAGAAGTGGGCGTCAACGGCGAGTAGCAGTTCGAGGGATACCAAAGCCATGATTCGGTGGATCGTCGGAACCAGCTTACGCTTTCGTTTTATTATCGTTGCGCTCGGCATCGGCCTTATATACTTTGGAACCCAACGGCTCAAAGACATGCCGATCGATGTCTTTCCAGAGTTCGCACCGGCACGAGTCGAAGTCCAGACGCTTTGCCTCGGGCTTTCCCCGGCCGAAGTGGAAGAGCAAGTCACGGTACCGATCGAAAATGCGATGAACGGCGTGCCGGGTGTCGAGATATTGCGATCGAGTTCGGTTCCACAGCTCTCCTCGGTCACCGCGATCTTCGAGCGCGGGGCTGATGAATTGACGGCGCGGCAATTGGTTACGGAACGCGTTGCCATCGCGACACACGGCATGCCGACCTGGGCCGCCCCGCCGGTCATGATGCCGCCGGTGTCCACCACGAGCCGCGTCATGAAGATCGGTATCACGTCGAAGGAAAGGTCTCAGATGGATCTTTCCATGCTGGCCTACTGGAAAATCAGGGCGCGGCTGCTCAGCATTCCTGGAGTGGCCAATATCGCGATCTGGGGCGAGCGGTTGAAGATGCTTCAGGTGCAGGTCGATCCGGACCGGCTGGCGGAGGTCGGGCTGACCCTTGACCATGTCATGGAAACAACTTCAGACGCGCTGGAGGTCGGGCTACTGCGCTATTCCAGCGGGGCGCATATCGGTACTGGCGGTTTTATCGACACCTCGGACCATCGTTTCCCCATCCATCATATCCTGTCGAGTACGACCCCGGAAACGCTCGCTCAGGTTCCCGTCGCCAAGCGTGACGGAAAGCAGCTCGTTCTCGGCGATGTGGCCAAACTCGTATGGGGTTCGCAGGGAATGGTCGGCGACGCGGTCATCAACGACGGTCCCGGTCTCATGCTGATCGTCGAGAAATACCCGTGGGGCAACACGCTTGAGGTCACCCGCGGCGTCGAATCCGCGCTGGAGGAGATGAAACCAGGTCTTCCCGACGTGGAGATCGACACCAAGATATTCCGTCCCGCGGAATACATAGAAGCGTCCATCAATAATCTCTCCCACGCATTGATTCTGGGATGCGTTCTTGTCGTTATCGTGGTTTTCGCCTTTCTTTACGAAATACGTACGGCGCTTATCTGCATCGTGGCCATACCGCTGTCCCTGTTGGCGGCGGTGCTTGTGATATACTGGAGCGGCTCGACCCTTAACACCATGATACTGGCGGGCTTCGTCATCGCGCTTGGCGTTGTGGTGGACGACGCTATTCTCGACGTCGAGAACATCATGCGACGTCTCCGCGAGCGCCGAGCCGCGGGCGATCCGCAATCCACCGCACGCATCATTCTCGATGCATCCATTGAAGTGCGAAATCCGATCTTCTACGCGACGCTTATCGTCGTGATTGCCGTGGTCCCGGTCTTCTTCATGCAGGCTCTATCAGGCGCATTCTTCAAGCCGCTCATTCTCGCCTATGTCATGGCGATCCTTGCGTCCCTGATTGTCGCGGTGACGATCACCCCGGTGTTGTGCCTGTTCCTGCTGCGGAATGCCTCGCTTACCGGTAAGGAATCGCCACTGTCCGAATGGCTGGGGCGCATCTATGTCCGGGTGCTTGCCCGGGCGACCCATACGCCGGCAGCGGCATACATCACTGTCGCCGTCGTCACGCTGGCGGGCGCCGCTGCCTGGCCGATGTTGGGATATTCGTTGCTGCCGCCGTTCAAGGAGCGGGACTTCCTGATCCATTGGATCGCCGATCCAAGCACGTCGCATCCCGAAATGCTCCGCATCACCAAGCTGGTCAGCAAAGAGCTGCGCGCCATACCCGGGGTCCGCAACTTCGGCGCGCACATCGGTCAGGCCTTCCTCGCGGATGAAATCGTCGGCGTCGCCAACGGTGAAAACTGGATCAGTATCGATCCAAATGTTGACTACGACAAGACGATCGCCGCCGTCAAAGAGGTTGTTGACGGCTATCCCGGTCTTTATCGCGGCGTAGAAACCTACCTGGATGAACGGATCCAGGAGGTATTGACAGGGGAAAGCGAACCCATCGTCGTCCGCATCTTCGGTTCCGATCTGGCGGTTTTGCGAGAACAAGCAGAAGTGGTGCGGCAGGCGCTGGTTTCCATCAAGGGAATTGACGATGTCAAGAAAGATATCAATGTCGATGTGCCCCACATACAGGTTACGGAGAAACCTGCTGAAGCGCTGCGGTACGGGCTGAAGCCGGGGGATGTGCTGCGAGCATCGGCCGTTCTGATGGCGGGCGAAGAAGTCGGCGACATCTTCGCTGGCGGGCGGACCTACGATGTGCAGGTTTGGACCACGCCCGAGTGGCGCCATAGTCTCACCTCGGTCGAACAGATGCTGATCGATACGCCTACGGGCAAGCGGGTCCACCTGAACGAGGTGGCCGATGTCCGGATCGTGCCAACCCCGAATGTCATCAAGCGCGAGGGCGGATCCCGCCGCATCGACATTCAGGCCGCTAACGCGGGCCGCGATCTGGCGGCAGTCGCGCAAGACGTGCAGCAGCGTTTGGAAACGATAAAGTTCCCGCTTGGATACCATGCAATCCTACAGGGGGCATACGTAGAGCTGCAGGCGGCGCAGCAGAATCTCAAGGTGTTCGCCATTCTCGCGATGGCCGGGGTCTTTCTGTTGCTGCAATTGTCGTTCCGAAGCTGGCGGCTCGCGACCCTGAGCTTCTTGACATTACCTTCGGCTTTGGTCGGGGGCGTACTGGCCGCGTTCGCAGCGGGCGGCATCATCACATTGGGATCGCTCGTGGGTTTCCTCTCGGTGCTGGGTATTGCTGCCCGGAACGGCATCATGATGATCAATCACTTCCAGCATCTGGAACGTCACGAAAACGAGGCATTCGGTATGGACCTCGTGCTGCGTGGCGCGCGCGAACGCCTACGCCCTATACTGATGACAACGGGCGCGACCGCGTTTGCGATCCTGCCTTTGGTGATCTACGGCAACCTGCCTGGACATGAGATAGAATATCCGATGGCCGTCGTAATCCTTGGCGGGCTGGTGACCTCCACCCTGCTCAACCTGTTCGTCGTCCCAGCGCTTTATCTGCGGTTAGGCGCCGGGACAGCCATAACACAGGAAATTGGAACAATCCCCGAATTGGCTGCGACCGCGGACTAAAGCACGGCTTTCGTTAATCAGGAGACCGATCATGAAAAGAACGCTACTGTCCGCCGTGGCCCTACTGGTCGCATGCCACGGGCCCGCCGGGGCTGCCGCCAAATTTGAAAGCGTCTCGGTAATCCTGGAACAGACGGCCGAAGATGAGGATTCAGAACTCACATTCGAGGCCATCAGCGGCACTGACGGGTTGGCGGCACTGAAGGTGGTGGCTCCGGATGGCCGCACAGTGATCGACTATAAGGCCGCGGATTCCAAACTGGGCATGCGACACCTTATTCTCGAAACACCGGAGCCTAAGAACGATGGCAGTCTGAAGGCGGACTTTCCGGCGGGTATCTACCGCTTCACCGGTACCGTAACGACCGGTGCGACCCTGCAGGGCGAGGCGACTTTAAGCCACAAATTCCCCGACATCGCGCATGTTATTCTGCCTCGTCCGGAGGCAAAAAATGTCC
>JAYUEJ010000764.1:0-3193 GCA_043739265.1 Rhodopila sp.
CGGCCGGTTGCCGAGGCCAGCCGGTCGATGGCATGGCCGAAGTGTTCCCCCAGGCTGGCGGCGAGCGACAGCAGGCCAGCGGCTTCCGTGTTCAACACGTCCCGCGCGACCTGGAGGTCGGATAAGCCGGTCCCCGGCTGGAGGTCGGTTCTGCCGGTCCCCGGCTGGCGGTCGGTTCTGCCGGTCCCCGGCTGGCGGTCGAATTTGCCGGTCCCCGGCTGGGTGATGGAATGAGCCAAGATCGGTGGGTCTTCCGTTCTTTCCTTGGGGGTTCTATGGGCCGCTGCGGCGCGTCGGGTCAACCGTTGGACTTTATCAAAGCGTTACATCGAAAAGCTGGCCGGGGTGCTTCTGACGCACCCACCACCGCAGGTCGTGGGACGCCAATCCAGGCCCGACGAGGAATATGGGTAACCGCGTGACCAGGGCGACGGCCTAATGCGCGAAAACGTCCGGCTGTTCGTATCCGAGAAGATCCAACTGCCCTCTTATTGGCAGGAAGGCGAAACACGCTTCGGCCAGGGCCAATCGGCCTTCCCGGATCAAAACGGCTTCCAGCTTTGCCCATAACGCGTGCAAATACAGCACGTCGGACGCTGCGTAGGCGAGTTGCTCCGACGTTAATTCCATCGCACCCCAGTCGGAGGATTGCTGCTGCTTGGAGAGTTCGACCCCGAGCAACTCTTTCGACAGGTCTTTAAGACCGTGCCGGTCGGTAAAGGTACGGATCAGCTTGGCGGCGATCTTGGTGCATTTGACCGGAGCGACGGTAATCCCCAGCGCGTGTTGCAGAACCGCCACATCGAACCGGCCGAAATGCATGAGTTTGACCACGCCGGGATCGCTCATGAGCCGCTTGAGGTTAGGGCAGTCGAAACCGCGTCCGCCACGCTGCGTCGGGATGAGCTGAACCATGTGCGCATGACCGTCGCCGCCGGACATCTGCACGAGGCATAGCCGGTCGCGGTGCGGGTTCAGGCCCATCGTCTCGGTATCGACGGCAACAACCGACCCGAGCGTCAGACCGTCCGGAAGGTCGTTCCGGTACAGGTGGATGGTGCCATTCGGCATGAACTGCGTGATACTCATTGTCTATGTATTGGTGCCCAGGAGAAGACTCGAACTTCCACGACCTTACGGCCACAGGTACCTGAAACCTGCGCGTCTACCAATTCCGCCACCAGGGCAACCGTTCGTCCGCGACAGACGCGAACTGCGGTAGGGCCGGCGATGTAACCTCCCGACGCGGCGGCGTCAACGGGTTGGCACGATAATTTTGCACCGTGTCTTGAGACGCGGGGTTGCGCGTCGTATCAGTCGGCGTGTCCAGGCGGTTGGCGCGGACAGGAGGCTATGGACGATGGCGACGCGGCGTGTGGCGACGGTATTCGGTGGATCGGGCTTCATCGGCCGTTATGTGGTCAAGCGGTTGGCCCAGCAGGGCTACATCGTGCGGGTCGCGGTGCGGGACCCCGAGGCGGCTTTGTTCCTCAAGCCGATGGGTGCGGTCGGACAAATAGTGCCGCTTTATGCGTCGGTTATGAACGAAGCGACGGTGCATCGTGCCATCGACGGGGCCGAAATCGTGGTCAACCTTGTGGGTGCATTGACCGAAAGCCGACTTGCGTCCTTTCAGGCGGTCCATGCCGAGGGTGCGGAACGGATCGCGCGCATCGCCGCCGCGACGGGCGTCAGCCGGCTGATCCAGATTTCCGCCATTGGCGCCGATTCGGCCAGCCCCAGTCGCTATGCCTCCACCAAAGGCAAGGCCGAACAGGCAGTGCTGGCGGCTTTCCCGGAGGCGACGATCCTGCGACCCTCTCTGGTCTTCGGTCTGGAGGACAAATTCTTCAACCGTTTCGCCGAGATCGCTCGGCTTTCCCCGATCATGCCAGTGATTTCCGGCGATACGAAGATGCAACCGGTGTTCGTCAGCGATGTTGCCGATGCGGTGATGGCGGCACTGGCGTCGTCGGCGACCCGGGGTAAGATTTTTGAACTTGGCGGTCCGCGGGTTTGGACGTTCCGGGAGATTCTGGGCTTCATCCTGACGCAGACCAGGCGCAACAGGAAACTGGTCGATATCCCAATGGGCATCGCCAGGATGCAGGCGTGCATTCTGCAATATGTCCCCGGTAAGCCGCTGACGCCGGATCAGCTTCTGTTGCTGGAAAAGGACAATATCGTGTCGCCCGGCGCGCTGGGGCTGAGCGATCTGGGAATCACGCCAACCCCGGTGGAGCTGGTCGTACCAGGGTATCTCAGCCGTTACCAACCGGGCGGTGGCCGCCGTCCGACGATGCCGATGGCGGGCTAATGCCGGGGCGGCATTGGTTGAGGTTGCCGTCGAATACGATTACGGCGCCGGCCGCCCGTTCGGCATCAGCTCGTTGCTCGCCTCTCCCATGAAATTGGCCCAAACGGCGTTGTTCTTCTGCGTTCGCGTCCGAGGAAGGGAAGGCGGCCCCGGAGCGGCAGCGAAACCTTGAAATAATGGAGCGGCAGCGAGGCCTTGAAATAATGGAGCGGCCGTGACGCCCTGAGTCATCCAAACGTCGGCGATACCCTGTCGAATCAAGGCGGCAGAGCCACCCGGCAGTCTCACCGTAGAGCATTTTCACCCTGACAGGAGACGCTGAGTCAGCCGGGTGCCATGGCCCAGCCCTGCCATGAGGAGGTGACGAAGCAAAGTTGTCCTTGATGCCGGCTGGCATTTCATCGCTGTTGTCCGGAGCCGCTCGCAGCTCATCGTTCAACGTAGAATTCGCTGAGAACGCAAAAAATAGTAGCCGGAGTCTGCCGCCAAAATCACTGAAACCACGCGGGCTCAGCGCCCAGCACACGGGAGTGTCGGCCGAGACGATACATCCGCCGGCCTCTTCCGAGACGTGCATTGGAGTTTTTCTCTGCACCTCTGCGGCCTCTGCGCCTCTGCGGCCTCTGCGCCTCTGCGCCACTGCGACCTCAGCGTTGAAAGGATTAGCCGGAACATCCCCCAGACTGTGCCCGGCAGCACAGTGTCAGGCCAACTGGAACCAGCCGTTATGTCGAAAGACGGTGTCCCATTTCGAAAAGCCCATCGATTCCAGTCAGGGCAATCACGACCTGGTGAAGGCGAGGGGATGCGCTGCGTCAGATCCCGATGGTGCAGCATGGCAACCCTCCGTGGCCCTTAGTGGCCCTCCGGCTTTCT
>JAYUEJ010000765.1:0-3191 GCA_043739265.1 Rhodopila sp.
ACATTGCGGCCTGTCGCCATCGGGTAATAGGTCAGAAGGCGAACGATGCCGGTTGGGTCAATCAGGAATGTCGCTCTGACCGTGGATGTGTCAGCGTCCGCTGGATGAATCATTCCATAGGCGGCGGCGATGGACATGGAGAGGTCTTCGGCTACGGGAAACGGGATTTCGACCCCGAACTCGGTGCGAATGCTACGGACCCAGGCAAGGTGCGCATACAAACTGTCAACCGACAGCCCCAACAGTTCGCATCCCAACGCCTGGAACTGGTCGAATGCCCTGGCGAAGGCGACGAACTCGGACGCGCAGACCGGCGTGAAATCGGACGGATGCGAAAAAAGCAGCAGCCAGCGTCCGCGGTATCCCTCGAGAGTCCGCTCCCCGAGCGTTGTCCTGACGCGGAATGGAACAGCAGGTTCTCCAATGCGTGGAAGACGGGCCAGCGGCATGGCCATCTCGGTTTGCGTTGTGTCGCTCATGGGATTCTCCGTATGCCTTGACATTATGTGTAATAAGATATCATATAATGTCAAGTGACAGATGATTAGGACATGCAAATGAGTGGCTGGGACGCATTTCATCTAGCGAGAGCGCAGTTCGCGTTCACGGTGATGGCCCACATCATCTTCCCAGCCCTCTCTATCGGGCTTGCCAGCTATCTCGCCGTGCTCGAAGGCCTATGGCTCCGCACCGGGCGGCACGTTTACCTCGACCTGTTCCGTTACTGGCTCAAGCCGTTCTCTCTTGCATTCGGAATGGGGGTCGTGAGTGGACTGGTCATGTCATATCAGTTCGGAACCAACTGGAGCGCCTTCGCAGACAAAACCGGACCGGTAATCGGCCCGCTAATGGGCTATGAGGTTCTCAGCGCATTCTTCCTGGAAGCTGGGTTCCTGGGCGTGATGTTGTTCGGCATGGAGCGGGTCGGCCCCAAGCTGCACTTCATCGCCACGTGCATCGTTGCGCTCGGCACGCTCGTCTCCGCGGTTTGGATTCTATCGGTGAACTCGTGGATGCAAACCCCGGCAGGCTACATCATCGCCGCGGATGGCCGCTTTCTTCCCGAGAGTTGGTTGAAAATCATCTTCAACCCGAGCTTCCATGTGCGCTTGCCGCACATGGTCATGGCTTCCTATTTGTCCGTTGCCTTCGTGGTCGGCGCGACGGGAGCCTGGCATCTGCTGCGCGACCGCAAAAACGAGGCATCGCGCATGATGTTCTCCATGGCCATGTGGATGGCGGCGATCGTCGCGCCCGCCCAGGTGCTGATGGGCGACATCCACGGCCGGAACACGCTGCAATACCAACCCGCCAAGATCGCGGCGATGGAGGGCGATTTCGCCACACGGCGCGGCGCCCCGCTGATCCTGTTCGGCCTGCCGAATGCGGCCAAAGGCCGGATTGATTACGAAATCGCCATTCCACGGTTGTCATCCCTGATCTTGACGCACGATTGGGACGGCGAAGTGCGCGGCCTGAACGAATGGCCGCCCGAGGACCGGCCCAACGTCGGCATCGTCTTCTGGTCGTTCCGGGTCATGGTTGGGCTTGGCATGGCCATGATGGCGGTGGGGTTCGCCAGCCTCTGGCTGCGTTGGAAACGCCGGTTGTTCCAGCAGCGCTGGTTGTCGCCGATCGTCATCGCCATGGGGCCGGCGGGTCTCGTCGCCCTGCTGGCAGGGTGGGTAACGACCGAGGTCGGACGTCAGCCGTACACGGTTTACGGGCTGCTGCGCACCGCGGACAGCCTGTCGCCCATCGGGGCACCCGGGGTTGCCACCTCACTCGCTGCTTTCGTGGTAGTGTATTTTCTGGTCTTCGGCGCGGGAGTGACGTTCATGTTGCGTTTGATGGCGAAGCCGCCGCTGCCCGGTGAAACCGGACCGGACGTCAACGCGCCGACCTTCGCCGCCGGCATTACGCCCGGCCCGGCCGGTATGGCGGCGGAATAACGGACATGGATCTGCCAATCATTTGGGCCGCCCTCATTGCCTTCGCCGTCCTGGCCTATGTGATCCTGGATGGCTTCGACCTGGGCGTCGGCATCCTGTTCGCCGTGGAACGCGGCAAGATCGACCGCGACGTGATGGTGAATTCCATCGCCCCCGTCTGGGACGGCAACGAAACCTGGCTGGTGCTGGGCGGTGCAGGACTGTTCGCGGTCTTTCCGCTGGCCTACGCCACCATCCTGCCGGCACTGTATCTACCCATCATCGGCATGTTGCTGGCTCTGGTCTTTCGCGGCGTCGCGTTTGAATTCCGCTTCCGGACCACGACGGCGCGGGGGCGCTCGCTTTGGGACCTGTCGTTCATCCTTGGATCGACCGTCGCCGCCTTCTGTCAGGGGCTGACACTTGGCGGTTTGCTACAGGGTATCCGGGTCGAAAACCGAGCCTATGCGGGCGGCTGGTGGGATTGGCTGACCGGCTTTAGCGTGCTGTGCGGGGGCGCTCTCGTGGTCGGCTATGCGCTGTTGGGTGCGACGTGGCTGATCTGGCGCACCGAAGGACCGCTGCAAGCCCGTTGCCGCCGCTATGCCCGCACACTCGGTATCGCCATGCTGTTACTGATCGTCGCCGTCAGCCTATGGACGCCCATGCTGCATCCTCGGTTGCAGGAGCGCTGGTTTGGCTGGCCGGGGATTTTGCTGACCAGCCCGGTCCCCTTGCTGGTCGCGGCACTGGCCTGGAGGTTCTGGCGCGGCCTGATGCGCGAGGAGCATCTTTCACCGTTTCTCTGCGTATTGGGTTGGTTTGTCCTGTGCTTCGCCGGCCTCGGGATCAGCATGTTCCCGTTGATCGTCCCGCCCGGCATCGACATCTGGCAGGCCGCGGCGCCTTATGACAGCCAGTTGTTCCTGTTGGTCGGCGCTTTGGTTCTGGTGCCGATGATCCTTGCCTACACCCTCTATTCCTATTGGGTGTTCCGCGGAAAAGTGAAGCCGGAGGCACATTATCATTGAGGAATCGCCGACTTCTCTGGTTCGCGGCGTTATGGATTGGCGGCGTCCTGTCGGTCGGCCTCGTCGCGAGTGTGCTGCGTCTGGCGATGCGGGCGGTTATGCCGCCATGACAAGGCGTGGACGCCGTTCAGCATTTCCGGATCAAGATAACGGCACTATCTGACGCCACCCGTGTCGCGGCATTGACTTCCTGTCGGTTCGTCCCGAATGATTCAGTAGTCCACAGACA
>JAYUEJ010000766.1:0-3190 GCA_043739265.1 Rhodopila sp.
GCTACGAACCCTCCGAGGATGGTCCGCACTATCACCTGATCGACGTCGAGACCGGCAAGGTCGTCGAATTCCAGGACCCTGAACACGAACGCCTGATGCATGTGATCGCCGAACGCCTGGGATTCGACATGGTGTCCCTGCGGCTGGAATTGTTCGGACGCCGCCGCGGTGCTGTCGAATCCGCCCGCGCCGGCCCCGGCAATGAGACCAACTTGCATGAAACCGACACCCAGTCCCACGCCGCGCCGGCCAGCCGCGAGACGATCAGAGGAACCAGCCGATGACCCAGGATACCGTCGTCACGTTACCACCCAAACCAGGGCCAGCCGAAACCGGCGCGCCGTTCACGGAGCTTCGAAGCGGCGACCTTGGGGTGCGGCTGGCAAACGGTGCGGCCGAGATCGATGCCATGCAGGCACTGCGATACCAGGTCTTCTATCAGGAGATGGGCGCACGTCCCGACGCCGCGACCGCCGCCGCCCAGCGCGACCGCGATATCTATGACACCGTGGCCGACCATCTGCTTGTCGTCGATCACAGCCTGGGCGAAGGGCCGGAAAGCGTCGTCGGCACCTACCGTCTGATCCAGCGCGAAGCCGCCCAGATTCTCGGCCATTTCTACTCCGCTGACGAATACGACATCACTCCCATCGAAGCCAATCGCGGCGGCATCCTGGAACTCGGGCGATCGTGCGTGGATACGCGGCATCGCAGCCGAGCGGTGATGCAGTTGCTGTGGCGAGGCATCGCCGCGTATGTTTTCCAGCACAAGATCGAGTTGATGTTCGGCTGCGCCAGCCTGCCAGGCACCGACCCGGACGTGCTGGCGCTGGAACTCAGCTATTTGTATTATAACCACCTGGCACCCGCCGCGATCCGGCCACGCGCCCTGCCCCACCGGTATATCGAGATGCGCCGCTTGGACCGCGAGGATATCGACTCCCGCGCCGCCCTCAACAAATTGCCGCCGCTGATCAAAGGCTATCTCCGACTCGGCGGATTCGTCGGCGACGGCGCCGTTATCGACCCGCAGTTCAACACCACCGATGTTGCCATTGTGGTGCAGACCGACCTGATAACCGATAAGTACTACAAGCATTACGAACGCGATTCCCGAGATATCCAGGCCTGATCGCCTGCCAATGCGGCGCTGGCCGACCTACCGATTAGCGTCACGTTTGGCCGCTTTGGCCGGTTGGCGCGCCGATCTTGCCGGCGTCCTCGCGGGCGCGATTTCGGCCCTCGCCTTGCCGCCGTTGCATGTCGTGCCGGTCCTGCTGATCGGAATTCCTGCACTGCTTTGCCTGATCCAGGGCGCCAGCGGCCCCGCCGTGGCGGCCCGACGCGGCTGGTGGTTCGGATTCGGCCTGCATATGGCCGGCCTGTATTGGATCACCGAAGCCATCCTGATCGAGGCCGCGCGCTTCTGGTGGCTGGTTCCGTTCGCGGTGCCGGCCCTCGCCGCCGTGCTGGCGGTGTTTATCGCCATCCCCGCCGCCGTGACCTGGTATGCGTCCGATCGGACACCCCACGCCGCCCCCTTTTCCGCTCCCTTAGGGCGCGCCCATCTTGGATGGCGGGCCGCGCTGACCCTCGCCGGCGCCTGGGTATTGGCCGATCTCGCCCGCCAGTTTGTCGCGACCGGCTTTCCATGGAACCCATTGGGCAGTGTTTGGGCAGTGCCCGGTGCCCCCGGCGACATCATGATCCAGATCGCATCCCTGGTCGGCGTGCATGGCATGACCCTGGCCACGATCCTGCTGGCCGCACTGGCGCTGCGTGGTTGGATCTGGCGCGCCGCCTGCCTGTCGGTACTGGCCCTTTGGTTCGGTTTCGGCGTGGTTCGGCTGCACCAACCGATGCCGCCGCCACCCGACCTGACCGTGCTGCTGATCCAGGGCAACGTCGCACAAGGCCAGAAATGGGATCGCGCCCTGATGGTCTCGATCTTCCACCGCTACCTGGAGTTGACCCGCCAGGCAGTGGCCACCGCGGACGGCCGCCCGGCGGTGGTGGTCTGGCCGGAAACCGCCAGCGCGGCCCAGTTGCAGACCGACGCCGCCGCCAGGGATCTGATCGCCGATGCCGCCGCCGGCTCACAGGCGCTGATCGGTTCGGTGCGCTTCGATCGGGCTGACCGGCCGCGCAACAGCCTGTTCGCCCTGGGCGACAAGGGTTTGATCGAGGCCATCTATGACAAATGGCACCTGGTTCCGTTCGGCGAGTATCAGCCGGACTGGCTCCCCGTGGGTATTCAGGTCGTGCCTGGCGGCGGCTTTGCCAGCGGGCCCGGCCCGCGGACGCTCCATGTTCCCGGCCTGCCCCCGGTCGGTGTCCTGATTTGCTATGAGGCGATTTTTTCCCACCAGATCATCGACGAATCGGATCGTCCCGACTGGATGATCAACGTCACCAATGACGCGTGGTTCGGCAACTCCGCCGGTCCGCGCCAACATTTGATCGCGGCGCGCCTGCGTGCGGTGGAGGAGGGCTTGCCCATGCTGCGCGCCGCGAACACCGGCATATCGGCTGGATTCGATGCGAAAGGACACGAACTTGGCCGGCTTGCGCTGCAAACCACCGGTATTTTGGCGCTGCGGCTGCCGGCGCCGCTGCCAATGCCGCCGTTTGCGCAAGGGGGCCTGCTGATCCCTGCCGGACTCGCCGCTCTGGCTCTTATTTTTGGACTCATGGCGAAACCGAAGGGCACACTTCACCGTGTTAATTTTTATATCAGTTGAAACATATATTACTAATTCACATTAAATTTCCCGCTCGTTGACAATTATTGGTTGCAGATATCCGAAAGCGTATCTAGTTTGATCAGCGTGCCTTGATCCATCCACCAATGCGCGATAGACGGGAACCTAAATAGGGTTTGCACCCGAAAAGAGGACGATAATGATGGCAGGTGCCGAACAGGTCGTGGGCAGCGAGAGGGAACACCGACCCAGCCCTATCGACGTCCATGTGGGTTCTCGCATCCGCCTACGCCGCACTTTGCTGGGCATGAGCCAGGAACGCCTTGGCGAGGCACTCGGACTAACCTTTCAGCAGGTGCAGAAATATGAACGCGGTGTGAACCGTGTGGGCGCCTCGCGCCTGTTCGATCTGTCCCGTGTCCTGGATGTGCCGATCAGCTTCTTTTTCGACGATATGCCGGACAGTCTGTCCGCCAATTTCGGCGGCC
>JAYUEJ010000767.1:0-3189 GCA_043739265.1 Rhodopila sp.
CCCAGAACGCCAAGATACCGCGTTCACCGTCCAACATCGCGGGGTGGCTGGCTTCAGCCAGTCCCTTGAGCGTCCCGGTACTCGTTCATCAGCTTTTTCAGTGACCTGGCGACCTTGGCGTTTCAACTTTGTTTATTCACCCGATTGCCCTGAATGTCCGGCCCTCAGTGCCGCCAGGAATGGCCGATGTTGCCATTAAGCCACACAGGCCAGAAAAAAACATGAAGCGACACGGTCCGCCGCTGGCTTTGGGAGGAGGCGATCGGAACACCTTTCTGCCGGGCAGCACGGGCGGAGCGAAAACCTCCACCAATCCGAACCGGGAGAGGATGGCTTGGCAAACCGCTGAAACCTTATCGTTATCCCGTTTCGGCAGTCTGATTTTCGCACTGAAATCTTGCCTTCTCCCCGGCCCAAAGGCGCGTATATGCCAACTCGGGCCGACGATCCGATCGACGCGGCCGATGGACATCCGGAGCCGAAAAGCGTGGCAAACGACATTGAAAACCGGCGGCAGGACGAGACAACCGTCGTGCCGGCTGCAGTGACTGGTTCCGAAACGTCCGGGCCGGCCCTGAACGACGCTTTTGCCCGTCTGGACGCGACGCAACGGCTGGCGTTGCTGGTGCGCGAAATCTCCGGCCCGGTGGTGTTCACCACCAGTTTCGGGTTGGAAGACCAGGCGCTGACGCACCTGATCGCCGAAGCCGGGATCGACTGCCGGTTCGCCACGCTGGACACCGGACGGCTGTTTCCCGAGACCCATGCGGTGTGGGCGGAAACCGAGCGGCGCTATGGCATACAGGTGGAAGCGTTCCATCCGCGCTCCGGCGCGCTCGATGCGTTGGTGCATCAGAATGGCATCAACGGGTTCTATCACTCCACCGAGGCCCGTCATGCCTGCTGCGCCGTGCGGAAGGTGGAACCACTCGGCCGGGCACTGAACGGCGCGGCGGTTTGGCTGACCGGACTGCGGGCGGATCAATCCGGCACCCGGCAGGGGCTCGACTTCGTGTCGTTCGATGCACAGCGCGGATTGCTGAAGGTCAGTCCTCTGCTCGACTGGTCGCGTGACCGGGTTGCCGCGTTGGTGCGCGATGCCGGCATCCCCTGCAACGCCCTGCACGGCCAGGGTTTCCTGTCGATCGGCTGCGCCCCCTGCACGCGCGCCGTCGCCCCCGGCGAGCCCGAACGCGCCGGACGCTGGTGGTGGGAGCAGGACCAGACCCGGGAATGCGGCCTGCATATGACTCCGGATGGCCGCCTGGTGCCGGTGGAGAAAGCAGCATGACGACTGCAACCGCCGTGGCGGCCAGACCGTCCCTGACCCATCTTCAGCGTCTGGAAGCCGAGAGCATCCATATCTTCCGGGAGGTCATCGCCACCTCGGACAATCCGGTGCTGATGTATTCCATCGGCAAGGACAGTGCCGTTCTGCTGCACCTCGCGATGAAGGCGTTCTACCCCGCTCCGCTGCCGTTCCCGCTGCTGCATGTCGATACGACATGGAAATTCCGCGAGATGATCGCCTTCCGCGACCGGCGGGTAAAAGAACTCGGCTGCAAGCTGATCGTGCATGTCAACGAGGACGGGCTGCGGGCCGGCGTCAACCCGTTTACTTCCGGCTCCCGCCTCCATACGGATGTCATGAAAACACAGGGTCTGAAGCAGGCACTGGATCGCTACAAATTCGACGCGGCCTTCGGCGGCGCCCGCCGCGACGAGGAAAAATCCCGCGCCAAGGAACGCGTGTTTTCCCTGCGCTCCGCCGAACATCGCTGGGACCCGAAGAACCAGCGGCCGGAGCCGTGGCATCTGTTCAACACCCGCAAACGGGCCGGTGAGAGCTTTCGCGTCTTTCCGATCTCGAACTGGACCGAATCCGACGTGTGGGACTACATCGCGCAGGAGAACATCCCCGTCGTGCCGCTGTATTTCGCCGCCAGGCGCCCGGTGGTAAAGCGCGACGGCACCCTGATCATGCATGACGACGACCGCATGATCCTCCGCCCCGGCGAACGGATCGAACACCGCTCGGTTCGCTTCCGAACCCTTGGCTGCTACCCGCTGACCGGCGCGGTGGAAAGCGAGGCCGCGACACTGTCCGAAATCATCGAGGAAATGCGCGGCTCCCGCTCCTCCGAACGCGAAGGCCGGGTCATCGACCATGACGGCGGTGCGTCCATGGAACAGAAGAAACAGGAAGGATATTTCTGATGAGCGCCGCGCTTTCCATCACGGCGCCAACCCTCACCGCGCCCATGCCCACGGCGCCAACGGCCACGGCGACAATGGTCAGGGCGCCAACGGTTACGGCGCCAACGGTTACGGCGCCAACGATCCGCGAAGCATCCCTGCTGCGCCTCCTTACCTGCGGATCGGTCGATGACGGCAAATCCACCCTGCTCGGGCGCCTGCTGTTCGATTCGAACGCGGTGCTTGATGACCAACTCCTGGCCCTGGACAAGGATTCACTGAAGTTCGGCACACACGGGGAAAACCGCGACTTCGCCCTGCTGGTCGATGGACTGTCCGCCGAACGGGAGCAGGGCATAACCATTGATGTCGCATATCGCTATTTCTCCACGCCGCGTCGGTCGTTCATCGTCGCCGACACGCCGGGCCACGAGCAATATACTCGGAATATGGCCACCGGGGCGTCCACGGCGGAGCTGGCGATCATCCTGGTGGATGCGCGCAAGGGGATACTGCCGCAGACACGACGCCATTCCTTCATCGTATCCATGGTCGGCGTGCGGCACGTCGTGCTGGCCGTGAACAAGATGGATCTGGTCGATTTCGACCAGGGCACCTACGACGGAATCGTTTCTGCATACACCGAAGCGGTGCGCTCGCTTGGTTTTGAAACGATCGTACCCATCCCGATATGCGCCCGTGCCGGCGACAATATCGCCGAACGCTCGGCGCGCACCCCGTGGTATCGCGGCCCGCATTTGCTGGACTATATTGAAAAAGTAACGATCGGCGAGGCGCCCGGCCAGGCGAAGCGGTTCCATTTCCCGGTGCAATGGGTGAACCGTCCGAACCTCGATTTCCGCGGCTATGCGGGCACCGTCGCCACCGGAACCGTCCGCGTCGGTGACGGCGTCACGGTCCTGCCGAACCAACGCCACAGCACCATCGCACGCATTGTCACGGCCGACGGCGATCTGCCGCAAGCCTCCGCCG
>JAYUEJ010000768.1:0-9567 GCA_043739265.1 Rhodopila sp.
ATCCGGCACCATCCGCCGACCAACACAAACGAGGTATGACGATGGACGGCCTGATTTCTCTTGACGTGGACGCTCGGCACTCTCATATCTTGACCAACGTTGGTCAGGATCGCCCAGCCATGGACACCATCAATCTCTACGAAGCCAAAACCAATCTGTCGCAACTCGTCGAACGCGCCGCCGCGGGCGAAGAAATCATCATCGCCAAGGCCGGCCGCCCCCTCGCCCGGCTGGTCCCGCTTGCCACGCGCACCACACCCCGCCCGCTCGGTTTTCTGGCCGGACAGGTCTGGGTCGGCCCCGACTTCGACGATCCGCTCCCCCCGGAGGTCTCGCGGCACTTCGATTAGCCATCGCCTTGAATTTGCTGTTGGACACCCACGTCTTCATATGGGCACTGGCCGATCCATCCCGGCTCGACAGGCGTGTGCTGGCGGCATTGGCCTCCTGGGAACACCAGATTTTCGTCAGCGCCGTCACGCCCTGGGAAATCGCCATCAAACAGGCAAGCGGCCGGCTGAGATTTCCGCTCGAGCATTTCGATAACATCGTGGACCATCTGGGCGGCGATATACTTCCGATCCTGCCCGCCCATGGCATAAAAGCGGGCGCCCTGCCGCGACACCACAACGATCCCTTCGACCGAATGCTGATCGCCCAGGCACTGACCGAGGACCTTATTTTGGTCACCAACGACCAAGACATCCTGCGCTACAACGTCCCGGTTTTTGGAGCGTCCACGTCCTGAGTTCCACCTCCTATACCTGCAAAGTCCCTCGCATCACCGGAACACAGGTTCCCGCCACGCTCGCCGACACCGGCCCTTCCCCCGTCTTCACCGCCGAAGCAATGATCAGGCTCGGGCGCCCCATCTCCACCCCTTGCTCAATCGCGTACTGCAAAGCCACATTGTCCCCCGGCGCCAGCGACGTCAGCAGCGCGGCTAGCGCGGCATTGGCACTGCCGGTCGCCGGATCCTCGAACGTCCCACCCAATGGCGCAAACATGCGTGCCCGGATGCGCCGCTCGTCACCCTCCACCCACGCATACAGGTGCAACGCAAATCGCGATCCCATATCCGGAAACCGCGCCGCCGCCCGTCGGAACGCCGCAACATCCGGGCTGGCGCGCGACAGGGCAGCGACACTCGCCACCTCGGCAATGACGAACGGCGTGCCGACCGAGGCAACCAGCGGCGTATGGCACAGGGTCGCGATGTCACTCTCCTCCAGCCCCGCGCAGGCGGCCACCACCTCTACGGGAATACCGATATCGATCGACAGAGACCGCGGTGCGGCAATCCGGGCACCGGAAATCGCTCCATCCCCACCGCGCAGGATGTGAACACGGACCAACCCGGCGATTTCCTCGAACGTGTAGTGCTCCGGCGGATTATCGGCCATGCATGCCAGGACGTATCCGGTGCCGACATTCGGATGCCCGGCGAACGGCATCTCGTATTGCCGCGCGAAGATCCGCACCCGGGCATGATGGCGCGGATCGTCGGGAGGCAGCACGAAGGTGGTTTCCGACAGGTTGAACTCAGCGGCGATGGCCTGCATCTGCTCATCCGTCAGCCCGCTTGCATGCGGAATGACGGCCAACGGGTTGCCGCGGAAGCGCTGGTCGGTGAACACATTTACCGTAATGAAGTCATAGCCTGGCATGGCAACCTCCAACTGGTTGGATCAACATGGTGCCGAAGCGACAACCGTGCGAGAGGCAAAGGGCGCACGAGTGCCCGACCAATGGAGGCGACATGGACCAACATCGCGCATGGCGAGCCGTCGCCGATTGGTATCACGGCTTTTTCGTCGGCCTGGTTTTGCGCACCGTCGTGCAAAAAGGCACCGACGACGCCGCTAAACTGGTGTTTCGCACCTTCCGCACCCAGCACCATCGCCGCTTTTTGCCCGGACTGCAAAAACTCGGCCTGACCGGCCTGCCCCACGCAGTGGCCGCCGCGCAGTATCACTATTTGTCGAACCGCATCGGAGGAGTCTCGGTCGAATACATGCCCTGCTCCGACCGCAAGGCCTGGGTCCGCTTCCCACCGCCGCGCTGGGCATGGCGCGGCGTCGCCATCTGCGGCATCCCCACCCCGGTCTCCGAAGCCATGCTGCGCGGCTGGCAAGCCCACAATGGAGTCTCGCTCGGCAATCCGCGGCTGGGCTTCGTCTGCACCAAGATGGCGGTCGATGGCGACGCCGGACTGGAAGGCTACTTCCAGGAATACGACCACGCACTGGCCCCCGAAGACCGGCTGCGCTTTGCCCGTCACGAGGAAGCGCCGCCGTTCGACCCCGCCCTGGCGCCCCAACTTGAATGGCCCGCCGAACGCCTGGCGAAAGCGCACCGGGCCTATGCGATGGAGTATGTCCGCTCCGCCCTGCCCGCCTGCATCGACCTCTTCGGCGCCGAATCCGCCCGCTTCCTGGCCGGTGGCGCCGCTCGGCTTGTCGGCATGCAGCTTTATGCCGAGACAGCCGCCGCGCTGGACATCACCCCCGACGGCACCCCGGGAACGTTCGCCCGTTTCATGACCCGCCTCGCCGAGGCACAGGGCGACGATGCATCAGTGACGACCGGCCCAAGCGGCATAACGGTACAACAAACAAACGTCAGCCTGATCGCCGGCATCCCGAACCCCCATCCGGCAATCCAGGAGTGCTGGGCCGCTTTGTTGGACGGCGCCCTGGCCGCGCACAACCACCGGCTTTCGATGCGGCGGGACGGACTGATCTGGCGGATCGCTTCAGGCGAACCGGACGGAGTGCGGCGATGACCGTGCTGACTGGGTTTCGCATGGTGCAGATCGGCCCCGGCCTGGCCGCCGCGGTTTGCGGCCGGCTATGCGCGGACGTTGGTGCGACCGTGACCCGGATCGATCCCGACCGATCGACGCCCCTGGCCGAACACCTGAACAACGGTCCGGCCGGCGGTGACGCCATCGCGGCGGCCGATTTAATCGTCTGCGAAGGCAGCCCGCTCACGCTCCGCCAAACCGGCCGCACCCCCGAAACACTGCGCCGAACCAACCAACGCGCCGCCCTGGTCCTGATTTCCCCGTTCGGCCAGACCGGACCCCGCGCCGAGGAACCCGCCACCGACCTGACCCTGTTCTTTGCCAGCGGTATTGCCCGCATGCTGACCGGACAGGTGGACGACCTGAACGAACCGCCGATGCGCCCCATTGGCGAGCAATCCGCGTTCCTCGGCGGTTTGGCGGCCGCCTGTGCCGGAATGCATGCGGCGCTGCTGAACAACGGCGCGACCGTCGATGTATCGATCCACGAGGCGTTGGCGACGCTGGCGATGACAGAACTGACCCGCGCCGGCCAAACCGGAAAAAGCTGGTCGCGCCGGCGCGTAGCCGACGGCAACGGCGCCACCGTCTGCATCCTGCCCGCCAGCGACGGCTATGCCGCGATTTCCCCGCGGGAGGACCGCCAATGGGCGTCGTGGCTGGACGCGATGGGCTCCCCCGCCTGGGGGCAGGAGGCGCGGTTCGCCGGGAAAAAGGACCGAGTGGCCAACTGGGATGCCCTGCACGCCCTGATGTCGGACTGGAGCCGCAACCATACCAAACATTGGATCGCCCGGACCGCCCAAACCGCGCACGTCCCCAGTTTCCCGCTATGCGAACCCGGCGAGCATCTGGACTCGGCGCAGCTACGCCACCGGGGATTTTTCCAATCCGCACAGGTCGCGGGCAAGACGGTGCGGGTGCCAGGGTCGCCGTTCGGGCTGAGCGAACGCGCCTCCGTCATGGCCGGCGAAGGCCAGACCCGGCCCGCCATGACCGGGAGTGACGGCCAGGCGCTGCCCCTGTCCGGCACCCGCGTACTCGACTTCAGTTGGGTAATCGCCGGGCCAACAGCGACCCGCTACCTGGCCGCGATGGGCGCCGAAGTCATCAAAATCGAGGCCCCCGGACGCGGCGACCCCGGACGCGCATCGGAACTCCACACCGTTCTCGGCCAGTCGAAAAAAGCCGTCGTCCTGGATTTAAAGCAACCCGAAGCCATCGCAATCGCCAAAGCGCTGGCCGCGAACGCCGACGTGCTGGTCGAAAACTTCGCCACCGGCGTGATGGATCGCCTCGGCCTCGGTGCCGATGCGCTGCGAGAAATCAATCCGAACCTGATCTACGTCTCCGCCTCCGGGTTGGGCCGCACCGGACCGGAATCGCACGCCGTCGCCTACGGAACGATTTTGCAATGTTACGCCGGGTTCGCCGGGCTGAACCGTCACCCGAATGTGCCGCCACGCGTCGGCATGGCCTGGCTGGACCCGATGTGCGGGCTGATGCTGGCGTTCATAACCGCGGCCTCCCTGTGGCGGCGGCGCTCCGGCGCGGTGGTTCGGGTCGATTTCTCGATGATCGAGGCCATGCTGTGGACAATGGCCGAACCGCTGCTGGCCCAACAGTTACCCGAGCCGCCGGGTGTGCCGAATCGGGGGGCGGTCTATCGGCGCGCTGGTCCGGATGACTGGATCGCTGTGGAACCGGCGCCGGGAACGCCGCCGAACACCGACGAAGACGTAACGGCTCTGACCCGCGCCGGCATTGCCGCCTCTGCGCTGGCCCGTTCGGCCGATCTCGTTGCCAGCGACCACCTGCATACGCGCGGCTTCTGGGACGAGGATGCGCTGCCCGGCCTGCCGTGGCGTACCTCGTTCAAACGAGCCACCGAACCGGCGCCCGCACTGGGGGCCGATACGGCTACGGTGTTGCGCGGCGTGCTGGGAATGGGACCGGCGGAGATTGAACGGCTGCGCCGATCCGGCGTTCTCGGCTGATCAGAATTCCCCGCTCCGATACGCCTCGTCCAGCCGTTTGGCCTCTTCCTCGGACGGCTCCGGCCAGGGTTCGCCACGCTTCCGCAACGTCCCCGTAAAGTTCGTCGGCCGCTTTTCGTTAAACGCCGTGCGCCCTTCCTCGCCATCCATTGTCGTCTGGATAAGCAATGAGTTGATCAAATTCTGCACATGCCACGCCTGATCGTCCGGCAAATTTCCAAACCTGACCACGAACTCCTTCATCATCCGCACCGCCGCCGGCGGCAAAGTAACGATATGCCGAGCGAGTTTTTCGGCGCGCTCCATAAGTTGGGCGTGGGGGACGACTTCGTTGACCAATCCTACACGCAGCGCTTCCGCGGCATCGAACGGCTCGTCCGTCAGCAGGATTTTCATCGCGTCGATGTAACGAAGCTGCTTGATCAACATGCTCGCACCCGGACCATGACCCAACCACCCCTGAGTCAGCAGCGAAAACTTGAACCGGGCATTCTCGGCGCTGGCGATGCGGATGTCGGTGGAGGTCAGCAGCATGTAAAGCCCCGCCCCTGCCGCCCAACCGTTGATCGCCGCGATGACCGGCTTCCAAACCCGCGGATAGTGATCCCCCATGCGGCCATCCAGCCCGGTCTTCTGCCCATGCACCGTTCCCGCCAGCGGCCAGTAGATCCGTTGGGTTCGCAGGTATTCGCGGTCCTCCGCCGTCAGATCCGGCCGCGGCGCCAAATTGTGCCCGCCGCAGAAGTGCCGATCCCCCTTACCCGTCAGGATGGCACACCGGATGTCGCGATCCTCCCACAAATCGATCCAGGCCTCGGAAATCGCGTCCGAGGTCGGCTTGTCCAGGATGTTCGCCTTCTCCGGATTGTTCAGGGTGATATACGCGACCCCGTCGCGTTTTTCGTAGTCGATGGGCATGCTGGGGTCCTTCTGGACGATCGTGCAGTGTCATGGCGAGGCGCGTAGCGACGGGGCAATCCCCTCGAACGGGGGACATGGGCGGGCAGAGTGCGTCGTCGCTACGTGCCCCGCAATGACAGGGGGGGCCTGAAGGTGCCGCCTGGCCCGCATCAGCGCATTGAAGGCCGCCAATCGAACAGCCTGCAACAGCGGAAACCTCGGATACAAGTTCGCTGCTGACATTGGAAAACGCCCGTAAAGGAATCGTTAACCTTTCAATGCGACACTGCCGGCCGCAACCCCGGACGGAAACACCATGGCGTTCATGGACCAGGCCATCCCGACTCTCACCGATTCCTGCGTGCCGCCGCTTGTGCGCGGCACCGCCGACCTCGCCAGTTTCGCTTACCAGGGGAACGGATACGACGCCCTTATGCAGCGCATCCGCCGCTCCTGCACCGCCGACCCGTCAGCGTCCGAGGAAGCCGCCTGGACCTACGACGCCGCCATCGCCGCACAGCTTACGTTCCGCCGGTCGGAGGGCCTGAACCTGCAAGACGCGGCGCTGGCGACCAGCCAGATTTATCGAATCGCCACAGGCGGAGTTGAGGCAACCCGAGCCGGTCTGGCGTCTTTCCATTGTCATGACTGGTCCGGCGCTGCCAATACAGACACGCCCCTGCGCCTGCTCGCACTCGCCGGCCCCGGCGACCTGATGACCAACACGCCGCTCGACTTCCTCACCAATTTTCTCAATGTCCGCCTGGATATTCTTTACATCCTCCCGGATCGTCCGCTGCCCCCGGTTATTCCTGACCACGACATCGCCTTCTTCGCCCTCGGCGACGCCGACCCACCCACCCTCGCTCGGTTGCGCCTTCTGTTTGCGCTGTGGCCGCGACCGGCCCTGAACAACCCTGGATTTCTCCCGGCGCTGCAACGCGACACCCTGTCCCGATCGCTGGCTAACGTGCCCGGCCTGTGCAGCCCAACCGCCGTCGCCGCGACCCGCGCCGCCCTGGACAACCATTTGGAATCCGGCCACCCGATACAGGGCTTCGACACGACGCGCGGCCTTTACCCCTGCCTGATCCGCCCCAGGGAGTCCCACGCCGGCACCGGCCTGTCCCGCATCGAAAACCCGGCCGAACTGGCAGACTACCTGCGCTTCTCGTTCGATCGGCACTTCTTCCTCACCGCGTTCGAGGACTACAGCGGGTCGGACGGCCTCTACCGGAAATCCCGTATCGCCTTCATCGACCGCCAACCGTTTCTTTGCCATATGGCGATTTCCAGCAACTGGATGGTGCACTACCTGAACGCTGGCATGACCGAGTCCGCCGGTAAACGCGCTCGGGAAGCCAGCGCCATGGCGGATTTCGACTCCCGGTTCGCCCAACGCCACGCCGCGGCGTTCGAGGCGCTGCACGAACGCCTGGGGTTCGATTATTACTCCATCGACTGCGCCGAAACCCGCGACGGCCGCCTTCTGGTGTTCGAGGCCGATGCCGCCGCGATCGTCCATCTGATGGACCCGCCGGACCTGTTTCCTTACAAACAACCGCAGATGCGCAAGGTCTTCGCGGCATTCGACGCGATGTTGCGCCGCCGGGCCGGCCGGCCGGTCGCTGCTATGCCGAACTGATGGCGAGCACGTCCAGCTTGTGGTGCGCGGCAGCGCAGGTTCGGTCCTTGGCGTCCGGTTCCGCGGCCATCAGGCGCAGTGTCGCGAGGCGGCGTGCCATGTCGGACACGCAACGTATTTTCGTCGGACCAAACGCGCGGCAGGGCAGACGCTGCTCACGACAGTCTCAACCTTCATCACCTGATAGTCGCCGATGATGAAGGTCGAGACTGTCTCCCGGGGCGGAATTGCCCACGCCGAACCCATCGTCCGACAAGGAGCGGGGGGGGGGGCCATTCCGTCGCTGATCCAGCCCTTCCAATCGGACGCCGGGGCTCAACGTCGATGCGCCGGACGCATTTTGACCGGGGAGAGGATCGCTACCTGCAAGCCTCACCGCCGGCGATGGTCCGACATGATCCTGTAATCCGGCGAATCCTCTTCATGGTCCGACGTGGACAGATCGTGAGCAATCCGATCCGCAACGCCAACCCGATAGTGCAGCGGGTCCCAATAATTGTCATCGTCATTGGTGATGGGGCTGGGCAGCATGAAATCCACCGCCTTGCCATTCGGGGTCGCATGCGCCAACGCCGTGACACGGCGCTTGCATTCGTCCCAAACCGTCGCGCCGTCGCTGCCCGGCGCCGGGAGTAACCGGTGGTTGTAGGGCGGGAAAAACAGCAACTTGTACGTTTCAGCCGGCAGCGCCGCCAGATCCGACCGCAGCAGGTCCAGCGCCGGGAACAGCCAACTCCGCGACGTCCCTGCCCGTTCCCCGCTTGGAATTCTCGGCTCTGCTTCCCGGAGATGCACCACCGCGCGGGCGGGATCGTATGTCGAGTCCGGCGGAACGAAGCTAGTGTAGCCGTCGCGACCCATGTCCGGTTTCTTCAGGCCGGTCAGCACGCCGAATTCCTTGCCCGCTTCCTGTATGGCGAACAGGTTGAACATCTCGGCATAACCGCGCCACCGGTTCGTTGCGTACATCCAGCTTGGGAACGGTCGCGGCGTCAGCTTCTGGAAGCTGTTCCCGGTGACGCACCAAGGTGAATCGACGCCCAGCATCACGACCTTCGCCGACGGATGCGCACGATTGAACACACCCAGCAGGCTGGACATCTCGAACGGCGTCGCATCGTTCATTGCCAGGTTCGCGAAACGCGCACCGAAAGCCGGGTCGAGCGCGGCTGGTCGCAGCAGCCGGCTGGTCGATGTCCCGAAAATGGCGCTGTCAAACCGCGGCGAGCGGGCCAGCGCCGGATAGGAAAAGCGCTGGTTGCTGGTGACCGGCACGCGATCCAGCGGCAGCGACACCGGCAGGGAGCCCCAAGGATCGACCATCACGACGACGACGTAGATCGCGCCCACGATGATCGCCGCTATCCCGGCGCAAAACCGGAAGAACCGACGCCATTCGGTAGGCGGGTCAGAACTGGAAATAGATGAATACATTCGGCAAACGGCCACCAATGAGGAGGAGCAGATAAGCCAGCAATGCACCGGCGGAAAGCGCCGGCCAGGTCCGCGGCCGCAGCCAGCGCAGCGCGGCCTCCTGGCTGGTCGGACCCAGCGTGGCGACCAAGGCGCCGATCGCCAGCGTGATGACGTATGCGCGGTCGAGCGAAAGGGTACCAGCGCCGTGTATGCCGACCATGCTGGCCAGGACCTGCCCGGCGTTGGCGAAGTCCGGGGAGCGGAACAGCACCCAGCAGACCATGACGAACAGCAGCGTCATCAGCCACGAAAGCGCGGCCGGAAGCTGGAAGCCTCGTTTTTCCCAAACATGGTTCACCGCCAGGGCAACGCCATGCAACCCGCCCCAGGCGACGAATGTCCAGTTCGCGCCGTGCCACAGGCCGCCCAGCAGCATGGTGGCGACGACATTCATTACCTGGCGCGACGAAGTGCCCCGGTTTCCGCCCAATGGGATGTAAAGGTAGTCGCGCAAAAAACGGCTCAGTGTCATGTGCCAGCGGCGCCAGAAGTCGCGCACCGAGACGGCTCGGTACGGGGCGTTGAAGTTGAACGGCAACTGGAATCCGAACATCAGGCCCAGGCCGATCGCCATATCGGAATAGCCTGAGAAGTCGAAGAAAATTTGCAACGAGTAGGCGGTTGCGGCGGTCCAGCCCCGGGCGGCGCCCAGCGGGGTTTGCAGCGCCTGGTTGAACAGCGAGTCGGCGAGCATCGCCAGCGTGTCCGCCAGCGCGACTTTCTTCGTCACGCCGATCAGGAAC
>JAYUEJ010000769.1:0-9549 GCA_043739265.1 Rhodopila sp.
GTTTCGAAGTCGGCGTATTCGATCTGCTGTTGCATTTCTTTCCTCCCACCGCGTTGGCCAAGCCGGCCGGCTGGGATACTGTCACGGTTTCCTGACCTAAGGATCACCATGCGCGATTATCAGCTTCCCGGCCGCAGCCCGGTCTATGCCACTCGTGGGATGGCGGCAACCTCCATGCCCGCCGCGACCCTTACCGCGTTGGATGTGCTGCGGGCCGGCGGCAACGCGTTGGACGCCGCCGTGGCCGCCGTGGCGGTGCAATGTGTGATCGAGCCGCAGTCCACCGGCATCGGCGGCGACTGCTTCTGCCTCTACGCGCCGGCCGGAACCGGCAAGGTGCATGCGCTGAACGGGTCCGGCCGAGCGCCGGCGGCGGCGAATATCGATTGGTATGAAAGCCGGCAGATCCGGGCGCTGGAAAACACTTCGGCGCATTCCGTCACCGTGCCGGGCGCGATCGGCGCGTGGGAAACATTGCTGAAGGCGCACGGCCGCAAGGGGCTGGACGAACTGCTGCAACCGGCGATTCGGTTTGCCGAGGACGGCTGGCCGGTGTCTCCCAAGGTTTCATGGGACTGGTCGCGCAGCGTGGAGAAGCTGCGCAAGGGCGGGTCCACGCACTTCCTGCCGGACGGCAAGGCCCCGAACGTGGGCGACATGTTCGCTCAGCCGGCGTTGGCGGAGACGCTGCGGGCCATCGCGCGCCACGGTGCTAAAGCGTTTTATGAGGGACCGGTCGCCGCCGACATGGTCGCGACGTTGCGCGAACGTGGCGGTCTGCACACCGAGGAGGACTTCGCCAAGGGCCTGCACAATGCCGAATTCGTCGATCCCATCACGTTGAACTGGAAGGGCCACGACGTTTATCAGTGCCCGCCCAACGGCCAGGGCCTGCTGGTCCTCATGATGCTCGGTATGCTGGGTGGAATGCCGTCGGCGCCCGATGGACCGTCCGGCCTGATACGCGCGCACCGGCATATCGAGGCTGCTCGTCTGGCCTACCGCGACCGGGACGCATTCCTGGCCGATCCCGGTGCGGTCGATGTGCCGGTGAAGAAACTGCTTTCTCCCGCGTATCTGGCGTCGATGCGGGCATTGATCAGCGACACCGCCGCGATGCGCAATCTGCCCATGGCCGGGTCCGACATCCTGCCGCCGCACAAGGACACGGTGTATTTGTGCGTCGTCGATAAGGACGGCAACGCGTGTAGTTTCATCAACTCGCTGTTTGAGAATTTCGGCAGCGGCATCCTGGCGCACCAGTCCGGCGTGATGCTGCAAAACCGCGGCTTCGGCTTCCGGGTGGAGCGCGGACATCCCAACTGCATCGCTGGCGGCAAGCGGCCGATGCACACGATCATTCCGGGTATGGTGATGAAGGACGGTCGCGCGGTGATGCCGTTCGGGGTCATGGGTGGGCATTACCAGCCGGTGGGGCAGTCCTGGTTCCTGACCAACATGCTGGAGTATGGACTCGATATTCAGCGGTCGATCGATCTCTTCCGGATGTTTCCTTATGGCGGAAAGTTGCAGGTGGAACGGGGTGTTCCGGATGATCTGGTGCGCAAACTCGCGGCGCTGGGGCATGTGCCTGAACCGACGGAACGCCCGCTTGGCGGCGGCCAGGCGATCTGGATCGACCATGGGCGTGGCGTCCTGGTGGCTGGGTCGGAGCCTCGGAAAGACGGTCTGGCGTTGGGTTATTAAGGCTTTGGGTTATCCAGCCCGGGGCTACTGAGCGGGGGGCTACTGACGATGGAACCATGCGAACTGACGGCGGTCGAAGCCAGGCGGCGGATCGGGGCGAAGCAGCTTTCGTCCGCCGAACTGCTGGAAAGCTGTATCGGCCGGATCGAAGCGGTCGATCACGCGGTCAACGCAATGGTGGCGCGAGACTTCGACCGGGCCAGGGTCACGGCGAAGGCGGCCGATGCGGCGGTGGCACGCGGCGATGCGTTGCCGCCACTGCACGGGTTGCCAGTCGGGATCAAAGACCTTGAACCGACCGCGGGCCTGCGCACCACGTTCGGCAGTCCGTTGTTCCGCGATCATGTCCCGGCGAAGGACGGACGCCTGATCGCAGCCATGCGGGCGGCGGGCGCGATCGTCGTTGGCAAGACCAACACGCCGGAGTTCGGGGCCGGCGCCAATACCCGCAACGTGGTCTATGGCGCGACCGGCAACCCATTCGATCCGGAAAAGTCCTGCGCTGGATCGTCCGGCGGATCGGCGGTGGCGCTGGCAACGGGGATGGTGCCGCTCTGCCAGGGGTCCGACACCGGCGGGTCGTTGCGTAACCCGGCTGCGTTCTGCGGCATCGTCGGGTTCCGTCCGACACCGGGCCTGGTGCCGACCGAACGCCGCCCGCATGGATGGAGCGGGTTGCCGGTCGTAGGGCCGATGGGCCGCACCGTCGCCGATACCGCGTTGTTGCTCAGTGGCATGATCGGTGACGATGCCTGCGACCCGCTGGCGACCACCATACGCGGGATGACGGTGCGAAAGGGGAGCGATTTCTATCCTCCCGCGGGACTCGATCTCTCCAGACTGCGTGTGGCACTGACATCCGATTTCGGGTTCGCTCCGACCGAGAAACATATCGCGTCGGTGTTCGCGGAAAAGACCGGCTTGTTCCGGCATGTTTTCGCGCTCGCCGAAGACGCAACGCCGGATTGTTCCGGCGCCGATGAAGCGTTCGAGATCCTGCGTGCGCTCGGGTTTCTCGCCGGCCACCTGGACAAGGTGCGTCACACGCCCGACATGGTTGGGCCGAACGTGCGGGCCAATGTCGCGGAAGGACTGCGCTACAGCGCCGAGGACATCGCGCGTGGGTTTTCGTTGCAAACCACGCTGTATCACCGATGGCAGTCGTTCTTCAAACGCTATGATGTTATCCTGACCCCGGCGATTACCATCAGCCCGAGATCATGGCGCGAACTGTATCCGGCGACGATCGACGACGTGCCGACGCGGACCTATTTCCATTGGTTGGCGCTGGCATACGCGGTCACCGTCGCCGGCCATCCGGCCATTTCGCTGCCGGTCGGCGTGGACCGGAACGGGATGCCGTTCGGATTGCAGATCGTTGGTCCCCGCGGAGGCGACGCCCTGGTGCTGCGGGTCGCCGCGGAACTGGAGGCCCTGCTGGCGGGAGACTCTCGCACCGCTCGGCCGGTGCCGGATATCGTGGCGTTGATGGCAGCGCCGGCGATCAGTGGAATGGAAGGGTTTATGGGATTCGACTGAGCCGTTTACGGGTCTCTTGCCATCGTTTGACGCGTTTGATCTGAATCAACGCAGGCGTGTTGCCAGGGTCCGATAATCAGTTCTATCCACTGGCCATTGATTTGGTGGGCCGATTTACCCAATGCCCGGGAAGTAAGCGTTTGGGTCGGACCACTGGCCTGTCCGAATGGGTGGAGTAAAACGTTGTCGGAAATCGGGTTTTGGACTCAGTCCACTGACGCGTTGACCGCCGCCCTCGGCAGTGGACCCGACGGGCTTACCGGCGACGAAGCGGCGCGGCGACTGATCCAATTTGGCCCTAACAACGCAACGGCGCCACGGCGTCCGCCCGCCTGGCGTCGTTTCGCGGCGCGTCTGGCCAATCCCCTGGTCTTGATCCTGCTGTTCGCGAGCGCGCTTTCGGCCGCGACCGGCGATGTCGCGAGTTTCGTCATCGTTGGCAGCATCGTGATGCTGAGCGTGCTGCTCGATTTCGCCCAGGAAAACCGGGCGCAGAATGCCGTGGATGCACTGCAGGCGAAGGTGGAACTGCGGGCGCGGGTTGTTCGCGGCGGTATCGAAATCGTGGTTCCCGTCGCTCAACTGGTGCCCGGCGATCTCGTCCGATTGCGTGCGGGCGATCTCGTGCCGGGCGATGGGCGGCTGCTGACGGCGCGGGATTTCTTTGTCAACGAGGCGTTGCTGACCGGCGAATCCTATCCGGTTGAGAAACATGCTGTTGCCGCCCCGCCGCCGGCCGCCGACATTACGCAGGCGGAAGCCGCTTCCATGGCCGGAACATCCGTGGTCAGCGGTGTGGCAACCCTGTTGATCGCCGCGACCGGCCGGCAGACCGCACTCGGTCAGTTGGCGGGCAGCCTGATAGCGCCGCCGCCGCCGACCGCTTTCGATATGGGCTTGCGCCGGTTCAGCATGCTGCTTTTGCGGGTGACGGTTGTGTTGGTGATTATGGTGCTGACCGAAAGCCTGTGGTTCCAACGCGGTTGGCTTGAAAGCCTGATGTTCGCGCTGGCCCTCGCGGTCGGCCTGACGCCCGAGTTGCTGCCGATGATCGTTACGGTGACGCTGGCGCATGGCGCGGTGCGTTTGGCGCGAAGCCGAGCCATCGTGAAGCATCTGCCGGCGATCCATGATCTTGGGGCGATGGATGTGCTTTGCACCGACAAGACCGGCACATTGACCGAGGCCTCGATCCGGATGGTGCGGGCGACCGATGCCGGCGGTGCCGAAAATCCGGCGGTGTTCGAACTGGCGTGGCTCAACAGTTATTTTGAGACAGGACTGAAAAATCCACTCGACGAGGCGATCCTGGCCCATGCGACACTGGATGCCTCGGTTTGGCGCAAGCTGGATGAGGTGCCGTTCGATTTTGAGCGGCGGCGAGTCTCGGTGCTGGTCGAGCGTAATGGCCTGCGGCTTCAGGTGGTGAAGGGCGCGCCGGAGGACGTATTGCGCCAGTCCGCCGCGACCGGGATTCCGGGGGGTGAGGCGTTGCCGTTGGACCCTGCACGCCGAGCGCACCTGGCTGCTGCGTTCGACAAGATCGGCATGGAGGGTTGCCGGGCGCTGGGTGTGGCGTTTCGGGTGGTGGTGGCTGACCACATCGCGGCGGGTGATGAAAGCGACCTGGTGTTCGCCGGGTTCGCGGTGTTCCTCGATCCGCCAAAAGCCTCGGCCGGGCAAGCGATTCACCGGCTGGAGCAAGACGGTGTCGAGGTCAAGATCGTTACTGGAGACAACGAACATGTCGCGTCGGCATTGTGTGCTCAGCTTGGCGTGAAGGTGAAAGGGCTGCTGACGGGTTCGGCGTTGGCGGCGATGAGTGATGAGGCACTGCGAGCGAGACTGCGCCGGACGAACCTGTTTTGCCGGATGACACCGCAACAGAAGCTGCGGGTAATCCTGGCGCTGAAAGCCAGCGGGAAAACGGTCGGTTACCTGGGCGACGGGATCAACGATGCGCCATCGCTCCACGCGGCGGATATTGGGATCTCGGTGGACAGTGCGGCGGATGTGGCGAAAGCGGCGGCGGATATCGTGCTGCTGGAGCAGGACCTGGCCGTGTTGCATGATGGCGTGATGGAAGGCCGGCGCACCGTCCTGAACGTTAACAAGTATATCTTGATGGCGAGCAGTGCGAATTTCGGCAATATCCTCAGCATGGTCCTGGCCGGGTTGTTCCTGCCGTTCCTGCCGCTGCTGCCGATCCAGGTGCTGTTGACCAATCTGCTGTACGACGTTGCCCAGGCGGGACTGCCGGTGGACCGGGTGGACGATGAGGAATTGGTCCGGCCGATCCACTGGGATTTGCGACTGATCGAGCGGTTCATGCTGGTGATGGGGCCGGTCAGCACGCTGTTCGATGTCATGACATTCGTGGTGCTGCTGTTGGTGTTCCACATGGCGGAGGCGCAGTTCCGCACCGGGTGGTTTATAGAATCGCTGGTTACCCAGACGCTGATGATTTTCGCGATCCGCACGCGGCGCCGTCTGTTCGATAGCCGGCCGCACCGGGCGGTGACGTGGCTGGCCATCGGTATCGCCGGACTGACATTGGTGTTGCCGGTCTTGCCGGTCGGCAAATGGTTCGATTTCGTGTCGTTAAGCTGGCTGTATTACGCTTATCTGGCGGTCGCGACGCTGGGATTCCTGACCGCTGTCGAAGGGGTCAAGCGCGTATTCTTTGCTCGGATGCTCGGACCGCCCGGGCGGCAGGGACGGACGGCGGCGGTTCGGGTCTCTGGATAAGGGTGAATATACCGTAACGAAAACCGCCATGGCCGGGAAACTCCCGATCATGGCGGTCGGCGAGACCCTCTACTTCAGGTCGAATCCCATCGCATGCAATGCGGCGACCATCCTGTCGCGGCCGGACATCGCGGCGATTTTGCCCATCCGGTTGATCACCCGTCTGGTCCAGGTGTCCACCGGCATTCCGTGACGGACCGAGAACCCCTCCAGCAGAGCGTCATAGGCCGCCCGATGGACGGTCTCACCGGCCGTGTCGTAAACGTCGTGATGCACGATCACGTCCTGCGGCAGGCGGGGCTTTACCTCTGTCGCGGCGGCGGCGGACGCGTAGCCCACGCACATGCCGAACACGCCAAACGCGCCTGTGGGCAAGCCGACAACCCGAGCGACCTCCGGGGGATCGTTGCGCAGGGCACCGATATAGACGCAGGACAGTCCCAACGATTCCGCGGCGACGGTGGCGTTCTGCGCCGCCAGTGCGGCATCGATCGCGGCGACCAGGAATGTTTCCTGGTAAGGCATCACTTCCAGGGGCACGCCTTCCTCGGCGCTCAGGCGCTGATTGCGGGAAATGTCTGCCACCCAGACGAGGAACAGCGGGCATTGCTCGATGTGCTTCTGGTTGGACGCCACTTTTGCCAGCGCGGCCTTCTTGTCGGGATCGGTGACGGCGATCACCGACCAGGTCTGTAGGTTGGAGCTGGTGGCCGCCGACTGGGCAGCGGCAATCAGCGTCTCCAGCGTGCCTGTGGGCAGCGCATCGGGGCGGTAGCCGCGGATCGACCGGTGCGACAGCAGCAGCGCGATATGCTCATTCCAGGGGCCGGCGACGGGTGAGGCGTCGGCGCCGTAGCGTTGCTCCAGCGCGTCCGTGGCCGAGAGGGCGATAGGTTGGGAGACGTCCATGATGAAAAACCCGTTCCGGAATTAGGGCGCGCGGAACCGTCCAACCCGGGATCGGGTCGGGGTCACGCGCGCCTATGAGATGGGTGGAAACCGCATGACAGACTTTCGACTGGCATTGCGATCAGCGTGGTGCGATCAGCGTGGTGCGGTCAGCGTGGTGCGGCTGGTGCACCGCCGGCACTGCCGCCCGAGGTCGATCCAGCGCCAGCGCCCGCCGGATTGAAGCGGCCGATATTGCCCAAAAGCTGCTGCAGGAACGATGCCTCGGTCCCGGGCGACGGCGTGGTGCGTGCGATCACGGTGACCGGCAAGGAGTCTGCGATGTCGCGCTTTTCGATTGTCTTGAGGACGCCCTTGTCGTTGAAAATCACCACGACCACGTTCTGTTCCAGTTCGCCCGGGGTGCGGCCGATGCGCTGCTGGGTCAGTTCGCTGATATAGAGCCAGGTGTTGTCGTCGAACGTGTCCCGCGCGGTGGGGGAGCCGATCACGGCGGAGACATCCGCCTTGGTCGATGTGCCGGGAACCAGTTCTTTCAGCGATTCCGGGTCCACCTTGTTGCCGCGCACCTGCGGCGGCGGCATCAGCCAACCACAGGAGGACAGCAGCAAACAGGCGATCAGCAGAAAACTGCGCGGCGAGGCAGGCCGTGTGTGTGTTGGCCGTGTGTGTGTTGGCCGGGTGGACGTTGACATGGACAACTGATGCTTCCCGCAATTTCTGGTGACCGGCTGGTTGGATCGGCGACCGGTGTTATCTATAAGATGCGTGTCACGGCCAACCCGGCCGTGTCAATGAGCATCATGAGGCGGGATTGGCCGGTTTCCTTCGCAAACGCACGACGCAAGAACGTGCCGCCTTTCAGCTTTATGGGGCGGCGGTCGCCGCGGCGCGCGATCCATTCCTCTATGCGACGCTGGGCGTTCCGGACACGCTGGACGGGCGGTTCGATGCCGTCGTGCTGCATGTCTATCTGGTTGTCCGCCGGTTGAACGACGGGTCCGAACCGGTGCTGGCTCAGGCGGTATTCGATGCCATGTTCCTGGATATGGACATCAACCTGCGGGAAATGGGCGTCGGCGATATGTCGGTCGGCAGGCGCAATCGGGCGATGTGGGAAGCTTTTCACGGCCGCAGTGCCGCTTACGCCGCGGTGTGGGACGACATCGCGGGGCTGCAAGCCGCCTTTGCCCGCAATTTTTGGCGTGGAGCCGAACCGCCCGCCGGCGCGGCATCGGCGATGGTCCGGCTGGCGCGGGCGCAAGCGGCGTGCCTCGCCGGGCAAGGTTTGGATGCAATGCTCGGTGGATCGGTTGCTTTCCTGGCGGCGGAGGAGGCCGCACGATGATCCCGGAATTTCATCGCCCGTTGTCGTTGGACCGTATCGGCCCACACGGGTTGGATATGACCATCAAGGCGTCGGACGCCGAATGCGCCGCAATGGCAATTCGCATGCAGCTTCCCGCGGTGTCGGCGGTATCCTGTGGGTTTCACCTGATCCGTGAGGGGCGGGACAAAATCCTGGCGCGGGGTGTGTTGCGGGCGGTGGTTACCCAGATCTGCGTCATCAGTCTGGACGATTTCGAAGTGGTGATGGAGGAGGTTTTCCAGGTTCGGTTCGTGCCGTCTGGCGAGGAATCCGACGATATCGATCCGGAATCGGAGGACGAGATCCCGTTCGAGGGGAACGTGATCGATCTGGGGGAAGCCGCGTCCGAACAACTCGGGCTGGCGCTGGACCCGTATCCGCGGATGCCGGGGGTGGAGATGCCGGCGGTCGAAGACGAAACCGACCCGCATCCGTTCGCCGGGTTGCGCCGGTTGACGTGAAGGTTGGCGGTGTTGGGCGTCGGCGCGGGTGGCAGCAGGGTCCTTGCGGCTGGGAAGGCGGTCCGGCCAGTGCCGCTTGTCCCGACGAGGATCGGCATTAACCTGTCGCCCGCGGCTTGGAGCCTCATGGACGCAGACAATTGCGTCAGGATGGCCAAACGATGAGGGCATGACAAAATTCAGCCGGACTTACGATCGGGATATCCCGGAATATATCAAGCACCAATAGATCTGCGTCGCCGGAGATGATCACATCGGCGTTGCCGTTGACCGCCAGTTCCAGGAATTTGTCGTCGCGGGAATCACGGCAAGCCGTAATTCGCTCCGTTATGGTTACTACTGTTGCCGCGGCGAAGAGCAGGCGGAGGTTGGCGAGGAAGGCCGGCGCGATTTTAGGGGCGATCCGCGGTCTGCATAAGACTTCCATGACTTCCTGTTCCGTCGCCTCGGTCTTTAGAAGGCCGCCATTTGTGGCTACCCAACGAACGACAGTGCCAGGCCAGGATGATTGCTTGAGAGCAGCGCTGACAAAGACATTGGTATCAACGACGAGCATCATCCATGACGTGCTTGTACGGTGTCCCGTTCCTCATTGATAATGCGATCGATATCGGCGTCCGTCCACCCCTCGGCGATCACCTTGGGGCGGGCGAAACGGCGGGCCTTGGCGATCCAATCATTGGGTTCTTCCGGCTCTATGGTAATCGTCACGCGCCGGCCGGGTGCTATGCCTCGGCGCGTGAGTTCCGCCGCGACCTGCCCGGCGGTGCTTTCGATGAACGCGGGCTGCATGGCTTTCGTCATGGATGCCTCGTG
>JAYUEJ010000770.1:0-3172 GCA_043739265.1 Rhodopila sp.
TGGTTGCCCTGTCGCAAAAGGGCAACCAGTCAACCGGCGATTGTCAGCCGTCCGCCATCGTGGTCACCAACGGCGTGAAGAAATACCCGCCATAGCGCACCGTCTTGATGAAAGCTGGGTCCTTCAGGTTGGTCTCTATCTTCCGCCGCAACCGGCTGATCTGCACGTCGATGCTGCGGTCGAACACCGCCGCGGCGCGACCATGAAGCAATTCCAGCAGATCGTCCCGCGACAACACCTTGCGCGAGTGCTGGCAGAACAGCGAAAGCACATTGAACTCGCCACTGGTGAGCGAGCGGGGCATCCCGTCCGGACTGAACAACTGACGGCGCGCCATATCCAGCCGCCAACCCTCGAATATCAGGGTCCGCGGCGCTTCGGCCTCCGGCGGCTGGGCCGGGACGCTGCGGCGCATGACGGCACGCACGCGCGCCAGCAGCTCGCGCGGGTTGAACGGCTTGGGGAGATAGTCGTCCGCCCCAAGCTCCAGCCCGACGATGCGATCCGTATCGGTCCCACGCCCGGTCACCATGATGATCGGCACGCTGGATTTGCCGCGCAGACGGCGGCAGATGCTCAGCCCGTCCTCCCCGGGCAAACCAACGTCCAGGATAACGCAGTCGATCTTGCTGTCGGACATGACGCGGTCGAGGTCACGGCCGCTGCGGGCGGCCGCCACCTCAAAACCATGCTCCAGCATGTAGCTGACCATCATGCGACTGATTTCAGGATCGTCTTCGACAACGGCAATGCGGGAGATTGAATCCATGGACCACCTTTTCTCCCCAGAGAGTGCCACCATAGGTTGTTAACAAACAAGTGTTACCTTCTCGATGAAACAAATCGACACGTTAAAAATCCTAAACGACACCGAGGCCTCGCTGCTGGGGTATCCGTCCGCCTACCGATCAGTATAATCCCCCCGGTCTGAACCGGGTCGCCGACGGACGGCGATCCTTGAGGTCTGAACCGGATCGCCGCTGGACGGCGATCGCATGGGGGAGTGAAGCATGAGTTTAAAAGGTGCGGCCTATATCGCCGGGGCGTGGGAACATCCCACCCGCAAGGCGCCGGACAAGTCCATCGCCCTGTTGCACGCGGAATGTGCCAAGGGTGCGCTGGCGGATGCCGGGCTGACCAAGGACGACGTGGACGGGTATTTCTGCGCCGGCGATGCGCCGGGCGGCTTAGGCCCGTTGTCGATGGTCGATTACATGAACCTGAAGTGCCGTCACGTTGACAGCACCGATGTCGGCGGTTCGTCGTACCAGGTGGCGGTTGGCCACGCGATGCAGGCGATCGCCGCCGGCCGTTGCAGCGTTGCGCTGATCACCCTGGCAGGCCGTCCGCGCAGCGAGGGCCAGGCCACCGGCACCGCACCGCGCCCCGGCGCACCCACCGCACCGGAAATTCAGTTCGAATTCCCGTACGGTCCCGCCACCGCCAATCTCTACGGCATGTGCGCCGCTCGGCACATGTACCAGTATGGCACCACCAGCGAACAACTCGCCTGGATCAAGGTCGCCGCGTCGCATCACGCCCAACACAATCCGAACGCCATGCTGCGCGATGTAGTCACGGTTGAAGACGTCGTGAACTCGCCGATGGTGTCCACACCGCTGCATCGGCTGGATTGCTGCGTCATCAGCGACGGCGGCGGCGCCCTGATCCTGACCACGCCGGAAATCGCCAAAAGCCTGAAGCGGCCGCTGGTGAAAGTCATCGGAGTCGGTGAATCGCCGAAACATCAGGCGGGTGGCGACATCGACCTGACCTTCACCGCCGCACGCTGGTCCGGCCCGCCGGCCTGGGAAATGGCGGGGATCAAGCCGTCCGACATCAAATATGCCTCGATCTACGACAGCTTCACCATCACCGTGCTGATGCAGTTGGAAGACCTGGGCTTCTGCGAGAAGGGACAGGGCGGCAAATTCGTTTCCGACGGCAACCTGATTTCCGGCGTCGGCAAACTGCCGTTCAACACCGATGGCGGCGGCTTGTGCTCCAACCATCCCGCCAACCGCGGTGGCATTACGAAAATCATCGAGGCGGTGCGTCAGTTGCGTGGCGAAGCGCATCCGTCAGTACAAGTCCCCAACTGCGATCTTGCGATCGCGCACGGCACCGGCGGGGCGCTGGGCACGCGCCATTGCGGCAGCACCGTGATCCTGGAACGGGAGTAATCGACATGGCTTACGTAGCAAGAAAAATCCCGTTCGTCGGCACCACCGACACGAATCCCGAGACCAAGCCGTATTTCGAAGGCGCGGCGGCGGGTAAACTGATGCTCCGCCGGTGCACAAGCTGTAACAAGGCCCATCATTATCCGCGCCAGTTGTGCCCGTTCTGCTTTGGCGACTGCGCGTGGGAAGCAGCGTCCGGCAAGGCGAAAGTCTATACATTCAGCGTGATGGAACGGGCCAGTCCCCCGTACGCCATCGGTTACGTCACGTTGGCGGAAGGACCCGCGGTGCTGACCAACTTCGTTGACTGCGACTTCAAGGCTTTGAAGATCGGCCAGGACATGAAGGTGACCTTCGTGAAGACCGAGGATGACGGCCCAACGTTGCCGTTTTTCACACCCGCCTGATTAAGGCTGTTTGACTCAACACAACGGCGCCGGTCCGACATGGGCCGGCGCCGTTCGATTGCCATGTCGCCAAGGACCTGCATCATGATCCTGCACAGACGCACCCTTCTGGGTGCCACCGCGGCAACCGCGATACCCCGTTACGGATTTGCACAAAAACCAACGATCCGCATCGGCGTGCTGAACGATCAGTCCGGCCCGTACCGCGATGACGGCGGCCCAACGGGAGTCATTTGTGCCAGGCAGGCTCTGGAGGATTTCGGTATCTCCGGCAAAGACTGGAATGTCGAAATCATCTCCGCCGACCACCAGAACAAACCTGATATCGGCGTTTCCATCGCGCGCCAATGGCTGGATCGTGACGGCGTCGATGCAATCGTCGATGTGCCAACGTCGTCTGTCGGTCTCGCGGTGAACACGATTTGCCGGGAAAAGAACAAAGTCTATCTCAATTCCGGAACCGGATCGTCCGATCTGACCGGTCCGCAATGCAGCCCGAACACCATCCATTGGACCTACGACACGTATATGCTTGCGCATTCGACAGCCGGCGCGATGGTCAAGTCGGGCGGCGATAGCTGG
>JAYUEJ010000771.1:0-9526 GCA_043739265.1 Rhodopila sp.
GTTACAATGGCAGGTCGGGACGAAGGAACAGGTGCTTTGTCGAACCAAGGAACATGGCTCAGTAAGCAACATCGTCCTTGCCGAGTAGGCCATGAGCCAGATACTGTTTCTTGCCCAATGGTGGGTGAGACTGAAAACGCCTCACACACAGAAAAGCTGACACTCCCCTAAAGATTGATGATCGACGACATGCCAGTGTTCATCCCGAGATTGCCGTGGCCCGTAGATTGCCCTCAAGTTGTCATTCACGGCGCCTTGCGTGCCAGGAACACCCATCCCTCCTACCTTTCGGCAAAATCGGGCGACGCGGTTGCCGCGCACGCCCTTGTTGAAGCCCTTCTGTCTAAAGAAGAAACGGAGCGGCTCGCCCGTCTTTTGGACGGCCGGCAGCCTATTCTCCTGCCCATCACCGCAGACGAGGTTGCCGGCTTCAATGCCATCCCGGATGCCATGGCCCAAGTGCTGGCGTTGCGCCTCGGTCTGAGCGGGGGCGCCGGCCAAATCAATCAGGCGAACAAAGTCGGTCACACCAAAGCCGATGGCTGGCACCGGCTGGTGACACCCGCGATATTTAGCGGGGACGTTATCGCCGGGGCCGACTACGTCCTCGTCGATGACCATGTCGGCTTCGGCGGGACGTTCGCCAATTTACGCGGGTTCATCGAGCAAAATGGCGGAACCGTCATCGCCATGACGACGCTGACAGAGACGCGGGAGGCTCGGCAAATAGCCGTTCGCAATGAGACGCTGAACATGCTATATGAGAAGCATGGATCAGAACTTGCAGACTTCTGGAACCGAGAGTTTGGACACGGACTCGACTGCCTCACCAACATCGAGGGAGAGTATCTATGTCGTGTTGAATCTGTTGCCGCCATCAAGACAAGAATGGCTCAGGCAGCAGAGCTTGCATGTGGCCGAGGTCTGTCGCCGGTTAGCCTCGGCGGCGGACCCTAAATAGGTTCGGCCGAGCGGCGGTGTGCCGGCCATCAATATCAAGGAAACCGCCCGCCTCCGATCCGCTCCGCCGCAGAACCTAACCCCTCGACATCCAATGCACCATCGCCACCTAAACCACGCCGAATTTACCCTGGCCGCGATTGAGGACCTCCTCGCCCGCGGCCGGATGCCCGATTGGGTGAAGCTGATTACAGCGATCCGAGCCGATCCTTACGGAGAAATCGCTGAAAAGACGCTCCTGTTGTGCGAACGTCCTTTATACGCAGCCCCCGTTTTTCGTCGCGTTATCGCCGCCGCGCGGAACGCCGAAGCCGCGAAATTCGAAACCAGCCCGCCATCGACCTTCTCTGACGAGAGGAAGCCGAACGCCGAAACTTGTCGCGCTATGGAGGAACTCGAGCAAGGCCAGGGCAAGCGGTTCCCCGACCTTGCTGCGATGTTCAGAGACCCGGGTATTTAGGCGCATCCTGAACCAGGCACACCGGGGACAACGGCTGTTCGTCGTTTCGCCAATTTCAGATGTCGATGCCTTAGTGTTTGGTTACCCGAAGTCAGCCAGGAGATCGCCCCGCGGCGACTTCGGAGATTTCCACCGAGACTGTCCGCACGAAAGATCCAACCACGGATGTCGCTCGGCTTCAAAGAACGATCAGCCGCCTTAAACGCCCATAAAACATCTACTTGTGGACGGTGACACGGTCCCGTTCGACGCGCCATGGCCCGGGACCAGAAGCGATCACGCCGAACGTCCATCCCGCGTAATCCAGATTTTGCCGGATCGCGTCCATGCCGCTCGGTGTTGGGATAGACGCTCCTGCGTCAAGGACAGCATCGATCCAGGCGGCGACGGCTTCCCCGGCGCTTTCCATGGCGGCGTCCAATGTATTTCCAGCCGAGAAACAGCCGGGCAGATCGGGCACGACCACCCCGAAGGCAGTGGTCTCAGTGCCGGGTTCAATCGCGATGGGGTAACGCATAGCTGCCTCCTGAAACCCGGCTTGCCCCGGCGCCGGCTACCGAAACGCGCCCGGAACGGCGCTACTTCCGCCCGCGTCCCAACCAGATCACCTCCACATCCGACAACGGCTGCGCCCGGCACGCCAAAATCTTGCCGTCGGCACGCTGGCCGGCGGTCAGGCCGTTGTCGCTATAGGGCAGCATCGAAACCTCCCCGGCCCGCAGTTCGGAAATGCAGTTCGCACAGTTCCCGGTCGCACAGGCATAGGGATAATCCACGCCAGCCCCGATCGCGGCTTGCAGCACCGTCTGGCCGGCCGAACAATCGATCGTCGCTCCGGTATTGGCGATCGTAACGTTAAATCCCATCATGCCGCCTCCGCCCGGCGGCTGACGCAGGCCCGCGCGCTGGCAAACTCCGAATGGTACCAAACGACAGCGGGAAACCGAGCCAGCGCATATCCGTAAAGAGCCAACCCGATCGCCGGGACGTCGCCAAGCACCTCGGTCGAGTGGATGGTATGATCGGTCATCGTCATGCCCTGGCCGGGTTCCACCATCACTTCGCCAATTTGCTCGATCGGCGAGTATCGATCACGGCTTGCGCCATCGGTGAGCCGGTAGAACTTATTCACCTCCCGCCCAGAGATCGCCGCATTCACGCACCAGATACCGTGATCATGCGGCGCGGCTTCTTTCCCGGGCAGTCCGATCGTCAGATACAGCCCCATCCCATCGTTACTCTCCACCGCCAGGATGTGGTTGCGTGCCTGTGCATCCGGCATTGCGAAATCGCCAGGCGGGAACAGGGTCTCGCCGCGATTGGCCAACCCGACCAGCAACCCCTTGAGCTTCTCCAAAGCCGCCTCGCCGGTGCCGTCCGCATCGACGATCGCCCGTGCCTGCCGCATCAACGCCGCGCATGCCTCTGTCCGTTGTTCGCTCATGTCCCGTTCCTTCGCTACAAAACTCATTATTGCGCATTTCCGCCGCCAAGCGCTACTCCCACCTCCATGAGCAAACGGTCGCAACAGATCGACGCGGTCTTCCGCCAGGGTCAACAGCTTCATATGGCCGGCCGGCTGGCGGAGGCGGAACCGATCTACCGTCAGGTGCTGGCAATGGTGCCGCGGCACGCTGACGCCCTGCACGCGTTGGGGGCGCTGGCCCTGCAAGCCGGGCAGCCCGCCGTCGCCGAGACGTTACTGACCCGGGCGATCGCCTTGAAGCCCGCCGCCGACTTTCAGATCACCCGAGCCAATGCACTACTTGCACTGAATCGACCGGAGGACGCCGCGCTGACCGCTCGCCAGGTTCTCCGCGCCCGTCCGAACAGCCCGGAGGCCAACCAGGTGCTGGGCCACGCCTGTTGCGACGCCGGCCAACCCGACCAGGCCATCGAAGCCTACCGCACGGCGCTTCGCCTAAACCGCAATCTCCCGGACATTCGCAACAACCTCGGCATGGCCCTGCGGCTGGCAAATCGGCTGGAGGAAGCCGAACAGGAACTGCGTCAGGCCCCGCCGGAACCTGAATCACTGGTGAATCTGTCGAGCGTCCAAAAGGAGCGCGGTGCCTTCGCCGATGCGGAAAAAACCCTGATCCAGGCGCTGCTTCTGGCCCCGGACTCCGCCATTCTCCGCTACAACTGGTCGCTGCTCATGCATCTGCTGGGGCGGGTGGCCGAAGCCCGGGACGGCTGGGAACAACGTTTTCGAAGCGGCGCCATCCCCGCCCGCGCCTTCCCGCAAACGCAATGGCATGGTGACCCACTCAACAACCGCACGCTGCTGGTGCATGCCGAACAAGGGTTCGGTGACGTCATCCAGTTCATCCGCTACCTGCCCGCCATTCAGGGAAAGGTGATCTTTGAGGCCCCGCCGCGCCTCATCCGCCTGTTGTCCAGCAACACAACCCTGCCGCCGATGATCCCTGTTGGCGCCACGCCGCCGCCGGTGGATACCGTCATCCCGCTGATGAGCCTGCCCGCCAGAACCACAACGCCACCCGTCTCGCCGCCGTATCTGTTCGCCGAACCGGATCGCGTGACCGCCTGGAAAGCCCGTATCGGCCCATCCGGCTTCCGCATCGGCATCAACTGGCAAGGCTTTCCGGGGCGCTTTGAGGATAAAGGCCGGTCACTGCCGCTCGCCGCCTTCGCACCATTGGCCGCTGTGCCCGGTGTCCGCCTGATCAGCCTGCAGAAGAACGAGGGGGAACGGCAGATCGCGGCGGCCGGCTTCGCGGTCGAAACCCTTGATGGTCTTGACACTGGCCCGGACGGTTTCCTCGATACCGCCGCGGTGATGGCGACTCTGGACCTGATCGTGACCTCCGATACCTCGATCGCGCATCTTGCCGGGGCCCTTGCGCGGCCGGTCTGGGTCGCGCTGCGGCGGGTACCGGACTGGCGCTGGATGCTCGATCGGGAAGACAGCCCCTGGTATCCGACGATGCGGCTGTTCCGGCAGGCCGTGGATGGCGACTGGGGAACGGTTTTGGCCGCGATGCAGAAGGCGCTGCCGCGATGACCAGTCCGATGATCCCGGTGTCCCGGGGCGAACTTCTCGACAAGATCGCGATCCTGCGGATCAAGACCCGGCGGCTGCTTGCGCCCGAAGCGCGTGCCAATGCGGCCAATGAGCTGACGGCGCTACGGCAGGCGGCGGAATGCCCGACCGGAACGGCGGAGCTGGAAGCAGCGCTGATGGCGGTGAACACGCGGCTATGGCGGATCGAGGATCTGATCCGCGAAAAGGACGCCGCCGGCGATTTCGGTCCTGGCTTTGTCGCTCTGGCGCGCGCCGTCTATCATGAGAACGATGAACGGGGGCGGATCAAACTGGCGCTCAACCGTCTGCTGGGATCGGCATTAGTGGAAGAAAAGCAGTATTCGGTGTATTAAGCCGACATGACCGACTCGATCATGGAAAATCTCCGCCGCGTCCAGGACCGCATCGCCTGTGCGGCCATCGCCGCCGGCCGCCTGCCACAGGACATTACCTTGGTGGCGGTTTCGAAAACCAGGCCGGCCGAGGCGGTTGCCGCCGCGCTTGCCGCTGGTCAAATGGTGTTTGGTGAGAATCGCGTCCAGGAAGCCGCCACGAAATTCCCGGCGCTGCGGGCGAAGTATCCGCTCAGCCTGCACATAATCGGCGGCCTGCAGACCAACAAGGCACGCGACGCCGTGCGGATCGCCGACGTGATCGAGTCGCTCGACCGGCCGAAATTGGCCGACGCCATCGCGGCGGCCATCGCCAGGGAGGGTCGCACGCCAACGCTGCTGATTGAGGTGAACACCGGCCTGGAGCCGCAAAAATCAGGTGTTGCCCGAAATGATGCCGATGGTTTCATCGAAGACTGTAAGGTTCGTTTTGGTTCGGCATTGGTGGGGCTGATGTGCGTGCCGCCGCACGAGGAAGATCCGCGGCCGCATTTCACATGGCTCGCCGATCGCGCCGCGCGTCACGGACTGGCGACGGTTTCGATGGGCATGTCAGCGGATTTTGAGGTTGCTATCGCCTGTGGTGCGACCTGGGTGCGGGTGGGAACCGCGATTTTTGGCTCCCGGTAACCATCGTCGAAAGCATGGCGGCATGCGCCCGGCTTTTATTGTCATGGCCAGTGAAGACAGACCAACCCCGGGTGCGGTGTTGAATCCGACAAAGTCCCGGGTCCACGGTCTGATTCCTGGCTTCAGGCCGGGACCGGAGGATTGCCCGCGTGCGGAACCAACTACCGATACCGACCGCCGTTGATGCATACGTCACGGGTCAGCGGCGGTCGGTGGTAGTTGCTTCCGATCGGCTAGCGGTTAATCGGCGCGAACGCCGCCGGGGTCATCAGGTTGTTTCTTTGGCCAATCAGATAGCCGGCCTCGCCGTTCTTTTGCAGGTAGACTTGCCAGTCAGGGTCGGCGCTCATGGCCGCTCGCCTCGCGGCACGGTCCGCCGCGTCCTTGTACACCCACATATGGACGAACGTATTCACTTCACCCGATTCCGTGATCAGGTAGGCCAGCGGCTCTCCCAAATGCCGCTTTTGCGGCTTCAGGCCGAATTCCTGGTAGAGGGCCATTTGCCTGGCCATGGTGCCGGGCTTCACGGTATAGGTGCGTTGGTCAACGAGCATGTGTTCTCTCCCCTGGGGCGCACCGCGGAAGCGCGGCGCGATCAGACAGGCTGAAAGGAGGCCAGGTGGCGAACAATGGTCGCTACCAAAGCTTCACAGCCTGTTTGATCCTGCGCATCGAAGCGCGCCAGCCTCGGGCTGTCCAGGTCCAGCACGCCGATCAGCGTTTTACCGCCGATCATTGGGATGACCAGCTCCGACCGGGAGGCCGAATCGCAAGCGATATGGCCCGGAAACGCATGCACATCCGTCACCACTATGGACCGGCGCTGCTCGGCCGCCGCACCGCAAACACCTTTGCCTAAAGGGATGCGCACGCAGGCGGGTTTGCCCTGGAAGGGTCCCAGCACCAATTCCGGCCCTCGCAGCAGATAAAATCCCGCCCAGTTGAGCGCGGGCAACGTGTGGTAGATCGCCGCTGCCGCGTTGGCCAAATTAGCGGTTACATCGCTCTCACCCGAGAGCAATGCGTCGATCTGGCCAGCCAGGTCGGCGTAAACCTTGACCTTGTCATCACGTTCTAACGAACTGTTCATGCCGCCTCCTTCATTCCAGGATGCTGGCATATATCCCTGAGGTCACGAATCCCAGAGGACATAGGCCCAGGTGGGCCATGAATCCCATGGGGGTGATAGCTTATATCCAGAGGCGGCCGGGCCGCGAACCGCCGCGGCCCGGATTTCAGTGAGTCGCGCGCACCGGTTCGGTGCCAGTCCGGGCCCGAGCCGGTGTCGGTTCGGCAGTGATCCGCAGCGTCGAAGCGGCGTCGCGGAGGATTGTCCGCATCTCCCGCAGGAACGCCATACCGGTTGCCGTGCGCTGAACCAAAACGCTGCGGCGATCCAGCGGATCGGTCTTGCGGCGCACCAGGTCGAATTCCGACAGGCGATCCAACGCCCGGGTGATCGCCGGCTTCGACACGCCCAGCTTTGCGGCAAGGCCGCGAACCGTCTGTGCCTCGGTTTCCAGATAACATGTCAGGAAAACGCCAAGCTGACGCGCGGACAGATCGGGACCGTCGCGGCGGACGAGTTCGACGATCGCGGTGCGAAGTATGCCGGCCAGACCGTCGCTGACCTCATTAGTGATCATAATCCTCTTCCTTTCCTGTATGAAGATGCGGTCGCCCCTGAGCGAAACAGCGACCGTCTTTCAATAGTTGTCACGCTATCGAATTCGTGTCGCGTAACGAAGCGGTGTACCAACCATATTTGTTCCGGTCATTATATTATAAACTCGTAATAATACTCAGAAATGATACAGTATGACTTCGAATTGACCGTCTGGGTGGCCAGGACCTGCGGTTGGCGCCGCGCCGATGATGGACCACCCTGAACGACGCGTTGATCACAAAAGAGTTTGCACGCAGAACGGGCATTTTGGTAACAGGTCAAGCGACTTCCGCTTCTGTAGCCGGCCGCTTGCATCCCGAGGGCAGGTCTTCCCGGGATCGGGCCAGGGCCTTGGCGTGGTTTCAGTCAAACGATTGCGTTCATAAATCGTTATTAATGTCATTTCGTATCGCAGAAATGAAGCGAAATTTATGAGGTATAATACCAACCAATCGGATTTTTGGCGGCTGAAAATTAATCGCTCCGAATGAGAAGTGCCGAATCGGCGTGCCAACGCCAATCCGCGGCGTCGTTTCGGTTGCTCCAATCCCGTAATCGGAACGGTCAGTCAGCGAAGCGAACGCCCGCGGGCGATGGCGCCGTCGCCGAACCGCCCGCGAAGCGTATCGATCGCCGCCTGTGCCGCTGCGCGTCTGGGTGTGGTGGGATCGGCAAGATCGCCTCGATCCGCCGTCGAGCCAGAAACCAGCGGGTTCGCACCAATGCCGATCAAGCGAAAGTCAGTTCCGGTCGCCTCTTTCGCCAAAAGTGAGCGAGCCAGGTCGAACAACCGGTCAGGCAGCACGGTCGGACTGGACAGCCGTGCCGTCCGGGACCGCGTCGCGAAACGCGAGGTCTTCAGCTTCAGCACGACACCGGCCGCCGCGAGTTCGTGATCCTTCAGGCGCCGAGCCAGTTTTTCACACAGGCGCCAGAGGTGCTTTTCCAGGTCCGGGATGGCGGACAGGTCGCGATCGAAGGTCGTTTCCGCGCTGACCGATTTCGCTTCCCGCGACGGATCGATCACGCGCGCGTCTTCCCCCCTGGCACGCCGCACCAGGGCAGCCCCATCGTCGCCGAGTTTACGGGTCGCCTCGCGGTCCGGCAACGCTTGCAACTGGCCCAGGCGGGTGATGCCCAGGGTTTCCAGCTTCCGCGCGAGGGCGGCGCCAACGCCGGGCAGCAGGCGGACGGATTCGGGCGCCAGCAGGGACGCGGCTTCCTCGGCATCGATCACCGTGAAGCCGCGCGGCTTGCCACGGCCGGCGGCGATTTTCGCCATCAGCCGGTTCGCGGCGAGGCCAATCGAGACGGTCACGCCAATTTGCGTTTCCACCGCGTTGGCGAAGCGTGCCAGCACGACGGCGGGCGCGGCGCCGTGCAGCGCCTCGGTGCCCGCCAGGTCCAACACGGCTTCGTCGATCGACAATGGCTGCACCAGCGGCGTCAGTTCGCTCATCAGCGTGCGCATTTGGCGGGAGGCGGCAGTGTATTTCGCAAAATCCGGCGTGATGACGACCGCGTCGGGGCAGGCCTTCAGCGCCTTGAACATCGGCATGGCGCTCTTTACGCCGTAGATACGGGCGACATAGCACGCCGCCGTGACGACCCCGCGGGTGCCGCCGCCGACGATGACGGGGTGGCCTTGCAGGTCGGGCCGGTCGCGTTTTTCGACGCTGGCGTAAAACGCATCACAGTCGATATGGGCGATGGCCAGGCGCATCAGAGCGCGGTGATGCACCAGCCTGCCGCCGCCGCATCCGGGACAGCGCAGCGGCATGGTGTCCGCGACCCCGTAACAGTCGCGGCACATGGCGGGCATTTCAGGCGGCCGGCCAAAGCCATGCGGCGCCGCGAACGCCGGACGAGTCGCCATGCTTGTTGCGCAGGATCGGCGTGGCGATCACGTCACTGAAGGCATACGTCGGGATCAGCCGCGGCAACGCGGTATAAAGATGGTCCATGTTGGACAATCCGCCGCCCAGTACGATGGCGTCGGGATCGAGCAAGGTAATCACCACGGCCAGTCCGCGCGCCAACCGGTCGGCATGCCGCGCCAGGGCTTCGGACGCAGCCCGGTCCCCGGCGGCGGCGCGATCCGGCAGCGAACTGGCGTCATGGGCCTGTGGCCCGTCGCAATCGCGCGCCAGGGACGGGCCCGCCACATAGGTCTCCAGGCAGCCATGTTTGCCGCACCAGCAAAGCGGGCCCGGTACCTCCGGTCCGCGCGGCCAGGGCAGGGGCGTGTGGCCCCACTCGCCGGCGACGCGGTGCGGGCCGCGATGCACCCGGCCATGCATCACGATCCCGCCGCCGCAGCCGGTGCCCAGGATGACGCCGAACACCACGCCGAAGCCGGCACCGGC
>JAYUEJ010000772.1:0-9509 GCA_043739265.1 Rhodopila sp.
AGGAGGTCGGCGGCATCGGCCAGGCCAAACTCCGCGCCGCTCGGGTGCTGGTGATTGGCGCCGGGGGACTGGGCTCGCCGCTGATGCTGTATCTGGCGGGGGCCGGGATCGGCACGATCGGGGTGGTCGATGACGACGTGGTCGATCTGTCCAACCTGCAACGCCAGGTGGCGCACACGACCGACCGGATCGGGATGCTTAAAGTCGAATCGGCGGCGCTGGCGGTGACGGCGATCAATCCGGAGCTGACGGTCGAAACCCACGCGACGCGGCTAAGCCCGGCCAATGCTCTGGACCTGATCGGCCGCTACGACATCGTCTGCGACGGCACCGACAATTTTGCCGCCCGATTCCTGATCGCCGACGCCTGCGCGCTGGCGAAGCGCACCCTGGTGTCCGCTGCCGTGCTGCGGTTCGAAGGCCAGCTTTCGGTGTTCAAGCCGCATGCGGGGGGACCCTGCTACCGGTGCCTGTATGCGGGGCCGCCGCCGCCCGGCATGGTTCCGACATGCAGCGAGGCAGGGGTGCTGGGCGCGGTGACCGGCGTGATGGGTACGTTGCAGGCGACCGAGGTGCTGAAGGAAATCCTGGGCATCGGAGAAAGCCTGTCCGGCAAGCTGCTGGTCTGGGACGCGCTGGACAGTCGGTTCCGCTCGATCAAGCTGCGTCCCGATCCATCCTGTGCGCTGTGCGGACCGGAGGCGACGATCAAGGATCTCAGTGCGCATGGCATGCCGGAGGGGCCGGCCTGTGCCATCTGATGCTACATTGGGCGTGATGCTGCTGTCGGGGGCGCATGACCGGGCGCATTACGCGTTCGTGGTCGCCTCGGGGGCGGCGGCGCTGGGGCGTCCGGTGGTGGTGTTCGCGACGAACCTTGGGTGCCTTGCACTGTGCCGGGACTGGTCGGGGTTGGTGGACGCGAACCGGGACGCGCGCATTCAGGCCGCCGGGGTCGCCGGTCTGGACACATTGCGGGATGCGTGTCTGGACATGGATGTGCGGATGATCGCCTGTGAGGCCGGCCTGCGTGCGGAAGCGCTGGACGCGGGTTTGCTGCTGCCGCTGGTGGAGGTCGCCGGCATCGTGACATTTCTGTCGGCCGTTGGGACTGGACAGATTATCACGATCTGAGCCCCGCGCATGCCGGCGACGCGTCGGTATTCGACGGCGAACGCGGTATCTTGGCGGTTCCTTGGCGACCTTGGCATTCCACCTTGGTTTATTCACCCGATTGCCCTGCCGGAGGCTATGTTTGCGCTTGCCTCGATTCGATACGGCGTGGCAGGGATAACGCATGCGTCCTCCCGTTCGGTTTCTCTTGGCTTCGGCTTCGCTTCTGGCCGTTGGCGCGAACGCGGCCGTGGCGCAGAGTGTGCCCTCCGTTGGCACCCCGTCCCCTGGAACGCTGCAAATGCCGTCCGGGCCGCGGCGGGATCAGCCGATGAAACCGCCCGTCGCGGCGCCTCGGCAACCGGTCCACCAGGATGCGGCCAAAGCCAAAACCCCCGTGGTGCCGCCGAACGGGCAGACGCATCCGAATAAGCCGCCCGCCGCTGTGGTCCATAAACCCGTGCTGGTGCCGGCCCCACCGCCGCCGGCCGCCCCGGTCCAAACTCCGGCCGAGACCAACGCCGCCGCGCCGGAAAAGCTGCCTGACCCCGAAAAGCCCGAGGGCGTTGCCGCGAAACTGCCTCGCTTTGCGTCGTTGCGATCCGACGACGTCAACATGCGGGCCGGCCCGGGGACGCGGTATCGCATCGACTGGAAGTACAAAAGGCGCGACCTGCCGGTGGAGATCAAGCGGGAATTCGATGTCTGGCGCTGGGTGCGCGATGCCGATGGCATCCATGGCTGGGTTCACCAGGCGACCCTGATGGGGCGGCGGAGTTTCATCATCCAAAAGGCGGATGCGACGCTGCGGTCGGAGGCCGGTGAGTCAGGGTCGGCGGTTGCGATCCTTAAACCGGGAGTGATCGGACGCATCCGGTCCTGCGAGGCGTCATCGGACTGGTGCAATGTGCAGACCGGGTCGTATCGCGGCTACCTGCGCCGCGAGCAGTTTTGGGGCTTGCTGCCGAACGAGGCGATCGTCCCCTGACCGGGTTGGACTTGCGCAGTTGAAAGCACTCGCCGGCATTTCACGGTAATTCACGGAGAAATGCGACTTTCCAACGCAGAGTTACTTCTGGCGTGGCTACTATCGTTCGCGTGTTTTCACCAGACTGTGAGCGTCGGCCCGGCAAATCCGGGCTCGTTGACAGAAGGCAATTAAAGCCATGAACATGTTTTCCCCCGAGGTCCTGTCCCGGGACTATGACTTCCCGGGCTCCTCGACCGCCGCGAAGCAGGGGGTTGTCGCCATTGTCTGCGACGATCCCGCCACGATCGAAAAGCTCGCGCCGGTTCTCGAATTCCTCGACCTGAAGATGGAGATCGTGTCGGCTGGCATGGATCTGATGCAGATGCTGGAGGATTTGCGCCCGATGGCGGTGATCATCGAGATCGAGGGTGGCGACCAGGACGGATTTCACACCATGAAGATGGTCGCAAACCATAGCCGCGATTTGCCGATGCTGTTGCTGACCGGGGGCGATGCGGTGTTGATGGGTGCCGCGGATGCCGTGCAGGATCTGTGGGGCCTGACCGAGGTGACGCGCACCAGTGAATTCGCGATCGCTGGCCAGCTTGTCGCGTTCCTGTTCAGTGCCGGCCGCCGAGCGGGCTGTATGCGGCTGGTGCCGGTCTGAAGGTGGGGTGCGGCAGGGTCGTCGCATTGACGATCACCCGATGCCAACGAATTTAAACTTTTTCAGCAAGTGCAGTTTCAATCAACGACAGGACATCAATAGTCTATTCTCCGTCAGCCAACTGCCCGGGCGAGCTTTGATGCCGCTGCTTGCGGGCGGCGGCGGCATAGGCGCCGAAGGACCGGTTCGGCCGGCTGTTTGGCTCGACGACCGAGGCGCGGTAAGCGTCCCACTGTTCGATCGTCAGTTCGGACGGCCCGGACGTCACGACCATTCGGTCGAGGGTGTCGTTACTGTAGCAGTGCCGGGGGACCGGCTGCACCTGTACCAGCGGATAGTCGGCACGCAGACGAACGGGCATGTGGCTGCGGGTGAACCGCATGTTGGTGAACAGCGGGCCGAACCAGCGGTCTGTCTCCACGATTCCCTCGAACAGGCAAATCCCGCCGGCCTGCGGCAAATTGACCGGTGACCGCACAAGCAAATGCCAGTCCGGTGCGGTCTGGGCGATCAGGCCAGTCCACAGTTGGAGTGTTCCCGGCTCGGGCAGAGCCGTCAGGAATGGCGGCGAGCAGCCTTTCAGCGCCGCGGGCGCGACACGGTCGAATTCTTCGCTATAATTCGGAAGCTGAGCCGCCGTTTGCAAAGGCATCCAATCCGGTGCTTCGCCGCAGCGCCAGAACACGTCGCTGCCGTCCCATAGCAGTTCCAGATCGATCGGCGGAAACAGCCACCACCCGAATGCGGTCGCGCTGGTCAGCGCCTCACAGTACCGTACGGCCCGCATCGGCAGCGTCCCCATGGCAGACCGGTCCGCCCGCACAGGTGCGCGGCCGCGGCTGGTAAGCTGATGAAAACGAACGATGGGATGGTCGAGACGGGACATTCCGACGGGCCTTTTCAGTGTGGCGGGTTGGGTCCACGAACCCCGGCGGGCGGGCGATCCGAGCCTCCGCGCGTCGCGCCAGATGCAACAGACCGGATGCCCGCACGCCGGCGTCTTCCGATTTTCGCGGACAGGGGTGCCTCGCGGCGAATCCCCGCACGGCGTTAGCGCTGGATCAGGCGGTCTTCAGCGGCAGACGATAGCCGGCGCCCAGCCGGATCTTGCCCGCGTCGGCGGTCCTGTCCGGCAGACGGTAGCCCGCACCCGGGCGGATTTTGCCGGCGTCGGCGATGGTTGCCGAGGATACAATCTCAGCGTTGGAATCGGCATGAATAAGCATTGCAATGTCCTTGTGTGTTAAAAGACGACAACGGGGTTTGTTAGACGACGACAACGGGAAAGCGGCGGTCGGTTAACGCCCGACTGCCTGATCGATATCGTCTTGATGGTTTTGCGTGGATTACGCGCGGACCTTAAATGTATGCGGATTTTCGCAGTCATACGGGAAGGCCGCCGCTCTCGGGTCTCAAGATATATCTGTCCCGTTGGCAGAAACAGGATTAACCGGAAAACAAACCTTTTGCAAGATAAATTTCCTTGCTTTGTCGCCAGGGCCTAAAAATTGTTTGCAAATGCCGCTAATCGATTGTCGCCCGAGGCAGAAAGACCCCTGTCAAGGTGATGTGGTCGCGCCGATTACCCGTTAAAGCGCCTGAGTCCACGCCTGCACCGCGAGGCTCGACACCGCGACCACGAACCAGGTCACCAGACCCAGGATAAGTGGCCGGCTGCCGGCGCCGACAAATGCGCGCCAGTGACCTTGCAGCCCGACCGCGGCCAGGGCCACGACCATCACGACCCGGCCGAGCATTTGTATCTGCGGGGCGCGGGGGCCGATCAGGCCGGCGCTGTTGGCTGCCGCTGCCAGCACGAACAGGATGATGAAGGTGGGCACCGCGGCGTACACCCGCTTCGCCAGCGACTCGCGGCCGGCGCTCTGCTCCGTCACCAGGAAGGGCAGCGCCAGACCGAAGCCCAGCACCAGCGGGATGATCAGCGTGGTGCGAGTCAACTTGACGATGGTCGCGGTGGTGCCGGCGGCTTGACTAAACGCAAATCCGGCGGCGACCACGGCCGACGTGTCGTTCACCGCGGTTCCCGCCCAAATGCCGAAGCCATTGTCGCTCAGGCCCAGCAGATGACCCAGGGCGGGGAACGTGAAAACGGCCACCATGTTAAAGAAGAACACGACAGTCACGGAATAGGCGATGTCCTCGGCCTTGGCGCGGATCACCGGCGCCAGGGCGGCGATCGCGGACGCGCCGCAGATCGTCGTGCCGATCCCGATCAGGCAGCGCATCCGCCAGTCGATTCCCAGGTATTTGCCGAACCACAGGGCGCACACCAGCCCCGACGCCATGGTGACGCCAAGCAACGGCAAGGAGCCCAGGCCGGTGTGGACGATGTCGCCCAGATCAAGGCTGGCACCCAGCAACACGATTCCGGCTTTCAGGGAGAGCTTGCTGGTATCGGATATCCGCAGCGATTTCTGCCGTCCAAGCCCCGGCAGGGCATTGGCGATCAGGACGCCGATGGCGATCGCGAACAGCGGGGCGCCGATCAGCGGCGCGAACCATCCCCCGAGTTCCGCCAGTGCGGCGATGACGACACAAAGGGCCAATCCCAGACCGCGGCGCAACCACGCCTGCGCCGCTACCGCAGGTTGCGCCCGCATCGTCAAGTCATGAACCGCCACGTCATCCCCCTAAAGCACGTCTGCGTGATATTGCGGCAGGAGCAGACACCAGTCTTTGATTTCATCAGATATAGAAAATTTTTACAAACATGAGCCTGGCAGTGGAAATTTTCACGGAAACTTTTGCTGGACATCGCGGAAAAACGCTCCTGCGCCGGTCAGAGCGGGTGATGTCTTTTGCGTGTGTTATATTGCTGATCGACATCATATTTGATACTTCATATTTCAGAACGCTCGTTAAGGTTGTGAACCGCCATGAATACAGCCATCGCTTGAGAGGGGCGCCGCCATGTTCAGGCAAGACTCGGGTATAGACCCTACCCTGGCGATTCCAGATACCGGCCTCCGGCTGCGCCTGACCCTGTTGGGACACATGGCGGTGGATGACGCCAAGGGCCGCAGCTACCTGCCGCGAACCCGTAAGACCCGCGCCCTGCTGGCGATCCTGGCCATCGCCAGTCCGAAGCCGGTACTGCGTCTGCGCCTCGCCGCTTTGCTCTGGAGCCGGCGGGAAAACGAGCAGGCCCGGGCGTCGTTGCGTCAAAGCGTGCATGAGCTGCAGGACACGCTGAGTCCCGCCTGGAGTCATGTGTTCACGACTGACCGTCATCACCTGACCCTGCGTGGTGAGCAACTCGACATCGATGCGCTGGCGTTGGCGCAGCCGTTGACCCTGCCGCAAACCCTCGATGGGTTCGACACCGTGTTGCTGGAGGATTTGGGCGGCCTCGACCCGGCATTCGATCATTGGTTGGACGAAGAACGCGCCCGGTTCGCCCGCCTCGGCCGCATGATCGGTGAAAATATCCTGGCCCAATGCCACGATCCGGCGTCGGCGATCGATGCGGCGGAGCAATTGCTGGGGATCGATCGCAGCCATGAGGGCGCATGGCGGACGATCATGCGCAGCCACGCGGAACGCGGTGACCTGGGCGCGGCGGTCGCCGCCTACGACCGATGCCGCGGCGTGCTGGCCGAACTGTCGGGTGCGCGGCCGTCACCGGAAACCGACGGTTTGATCGGCTTGATTCGTGGACAAAGCGGGTCCGGTTGGCCGCATGCGGTGCCGCCTGAAGCAGCGGAGTTCATGGCGTCGCCCCAGGCGGGCTACACCCCGCCGGTGTACGCGCCCGCGCCCACCAAACCACGCCGCGAACGGTCAACCTTGCGGCTGCGCGTTGCACCGTTTCGGATGCTCGGCGGGGAGGGCGACGAGGGCCTGGCGATCGGTTTGGCGGACGAAATTTCCGCCGGGCTTTCCCGGTTCCGCTGGATATCGTGCGTGCCGGCCAGCCTTTGGCCAACGGCTTCCGGCGGCGAAGGGGAGAATGGGCTGGCCTGGGGCGGGCTGGAAGCCGATTTGCTGTTGGAAGGCACCATTCAGCGCGCCGATCAGCGTGTTCGCATTGCCGTGCGCCTGCTGGATATGCGCACGGGCGGGGAAATCGCCTGGTCGGGGCGATTCGATCGCATCATGACCGATCTGCTGTCGTTGCAGGATGAGGTGGGTGCGGCGATCGTGGCGCAGATCGACCCCGAACTGATGCAGCACGAAGGCAGGCGCAACGCCACGCGGCGAGCGCACGACATGACCGCGCAGGATCTGTTGTTGCAGGCACTTCCCGCGATCTACCGGCTGGAAAGAGAAAGCTTCATCGATGCCCGCCGATTGCTTGATATGTCGCTGCGCGCCGATCCCGGCAGTCCGGTCGCACATGGCTGGCTGGCCTATTGGAACCTGCTGTGTGTCGGGCAGGGCTGGGCCACCGATCCGGCTTCTGCCTCGGCCGAGGCCGCCAGGCTGGCGGATCGTGCCGTCATGCTCGGCCCCGGCGATGCGCGGGCGTTGACCCTGGCGGGACATGTGCGCGGTTTTCTGGGCAACGCGACGGAGGCCAATGCCTTGCACGAACGCGCCCTCGCGTTAAATCCGAATCTGGCGATTGCCTGGTGTTTTTCGGGTCTGGCGCATTTCTATATGGGGCGGCACGAGGAAGCGCTGCGGCGCATCAAACAGGCGATCCGCCTGTCGCCGTCCGATCCGCATCTCTTCTTTTTCGATATGGCGTTGATCTTGCCGTTCCTGATGATCGGCGATTATCCGAACGCCATCGCGGCCGGGCGCCGGGCGATCGAGCGCAATCCGCTGTTCTCGTCCGCCTATAAAGGCTACGTCGCGGCGCTGGGACTGATGGACCGCGGCGCCGAGGCCCGGGAGTTGGTGGACCGGCTGCTGGTTCTGGAGCCGGGCTTTTCGATCGAGGGCGCGGTTTTACGGTCGCCGCTGACACGCAAGGAGGATATTGCCCGCTATGCCGACGGACTCCGTCGAGCGGGTTTGCCGGAAGCAGGCGGGGTGGTAGCCCGGCGGCAACTGGCCCTGACGATTGAACATCCAGGCATTGATCTTGTCGCGGATGCACCGCACAATTTGACACATACAGCAGAATGACCTGCCGAAAACCGGGAGACCGCCGAATGATGCGATTTATGAGGGTTGGCGCGCTTGGCGTTGTGACCGGTTTGCTGATGGGCTCCGGCTTGATATCGCCGGCGGCGGCTCAAGGGTCGGGATCGGCGACCCTGGATGCATCCAAGGCGCGCGGTCAGGTCCTCTGTGGCATTTCCGGACAGGTGCCCGGGTTTTCCCTGGTGGACACCCAGGGTGTGATGAAGGGGTTGGATGCCGATACCTGCCGGGCGGTCACGGCCGCGGCGTTGGGCGATATGACCAAGGTGAAGTTCGTCGCCACGACAACGCAGAACCGGTTCACGGCGCTGCAGTCGGGTGAGGTCGATGTCTTGTCACGCAGCACGACCTGGACGCTGGGACGGGAGGGCAACCTCGGGTTGGAATTTGCCTGGGTCAACTACTACGACGGGACCGGCTTTCTGGTGAAGAAATCGGCCGGCGTGAAGGCGGCGAAAGAAATGGACGGCGCGACGATCTGCGTGCAGCCCGGATCGAGTACCGAACTCGCGATCAATGACTACTTCCGGCTGAACAAGCTCAAATTCACCCCGATCCTGATCAACGATCTGCCCGAAATTCAGGCAGCGTTCCTGTCCGGCCGCTGCGATGCGTATTCGACGGACGCGTCCGCGCTGGCGACGTTCCGGTTCAGCCAGGGACCGAAGGCCGATGACCTCGTGCTTCTGCCGGACATCATCAGCAAGGAGCCGCTGGGCGTGATGGTTCGCAAGGGCGACGACAAATGGTTCGATATCATACGCTGGACCTTCGCCGCGATGATCACCGCCGAGGAAAAGGGCATCACCAGCGCGAATGTGGACAGTTTCGCCAACAGCTCCGACCCGGACATAAGGCGTTTGCTCGGGCTTGAAGGCGATATGGGCAAGGCGCTGGGGCTGGATAGCAAGTGGGCCTACAACGTGATCAAGCAGGTCGGCAATCTCGGTGAGATGTGGGACCGGAACATCACGCCGATGGGTGTGCCGCGGGGGATCAACAACATCTGGACGAAGGGTGGATTGCAATACGCCCCGCCGATCCGGTGAAGATCTAAACATCGTTGCGTCCGGTGGCCGGGGTCATTCCCGGCCACACCCGGTTTTGGCCGCCGGCGTTTTTGAAGTTTGCCCTTCCCCGGGCAGGGCAATCGGGTGAGCCGGCAATTCTCGCGGGACGCACCGTTCTGTGCGTGACGATCGGCGGAGGGCGTCGCGCTGGACGGCAGGTTTCAGCCGTGTTTTGCAATGAACTTATTAGTGAGCCACCTGGTCTGTATCAGCCTTAATCTATGACGTGCTGCACGAACCCCGCCCGGGCGGGGTGACAAGCGTGGTGTCCCGGCCAAGGGGAACGTGCAAAAGGGAAGCGGGCAAATGGGAAGCGGGCAAATCGCGCGTTCGTTCATTCGTTTTTTAGTTTTAACACGGAGACAGCCGGAGGACCACGAAGACCACTGAGATTCGCTGTGCTTGCACTTCGGGACCTGACGGCCCGCGATTTTGGATTGGCGCAGCGGTGGATTGAAACAGCGGTCCGGGGCTGCTGAAAGCATTTTATGGCGCCGCCAGTGGCGGCACTGCGTCGGAGGCGGCGGTTTCTCAGTGGCCCTTCGCGGCCCTCGCGCTGTCTCCGTGCAAAAAAAAC
>JAYUEJ010000773.1:0-3163 GCA_043739265.1 Rhodopila sp.
TGCGAGGGTTGGGATTGAACCACGACCATGCTGACGGGCATTTGGCGATGGCGCAGAATCTTCTGGCAATGGGCGATTTCGATCCCGGCTGGATGGAATACGAATGGCGCAACCTGACCGAGGCGGGCAAGGCGACGATGCCGGCGATGACCTCGGCGGCGTGGAATGGGATGAAGATCCCGACGGGCCGGCTGTTGCTGGTTGGCGACCAGGGCTACGGCGATACGATCCAGTTCGCTCGGTACATTCCGATGGCAGCCGAACGCTGTCAGGAACTAATCATTGGTTGCAGCCAGGAGATGGAGCCGCTGCTGGCAAGCATTCCCGGCGTTGCCCAGTATTGCCACCGCTGGACCGACGTGCCGGGTCATGCGGCCCATTGCCGCCTGTCGAGCCTGCCGTATTTGTTCCATACGCGTCTGGACACGATCCCCGGACAAATCCCCTATTTGAAAGCCGATCCGGCGAGGATCGAGCATTGGCGCGACCGGCTGGCCGCCACGTTGCCGGTTGGGGTGAAACGGATTGGCCTGGCCTGGACCGGCCGGCCGACGCATCCGAACGACCGGCGGCGGTCGTTGCCGTTGGCGCAGCTTGCGGCATTGGCCGACGCTGGGCCGGCTGTGTTCGTCTCTTTGCAGAAACCGGTGCCGGATCGCGACATGGAAACGATGCGGCGTTTCGCCGGCATGACCGATCTGTCGGAGGCCCTGACGGATTTTGGGGAGACGGCGGCGTTGATCCAGAATCTGGATCTGGTCATCACGGTCGATACGTCGATGGGACATCTTGCCGGCGCGCTGGGCAAGCCGGCCTGGATCCTGATTCCAAAGGCCGCCGACTGGCGCTGGATGTTGGATCGGGACGACAGCCCGTGGTACCCGTCGGTGCGGCTGTTCCGCCAACAAAAAGCGGGCGCCTGGGACGAGCCGATGGGTAGGCTGGTCGCGGCGTTCCGTGCCGAGATTACCGGAACGATGGTCGGCAGCGTGACCGCCGGCTGACGGTCGCAATAAGCGAAAACCGGGCAGCGAATGATGCCCTGCTAACCGGATTCCATTGCCTTCTTGTTATGGCCGGTCTTGCCCAGGACATCCGTGCCAACATAAATCATTGCTTGACAACAATCTACCAAAGACAACGGGTGCCCGGAACAAGTCCGGGCCTAACGTCGATTGCATCGGCTGCCAGACGATTTTGGTATCAGACGGCCTTTTTAAGAACCGGCGACGCCTTGAAACGCACGGTTTTGCCAGCCTTTACCTTGATCGCTTCGCCAGTCCGCGGATTAAGCGCTTTGCGGGCCTTCGTCTTGCGAACCGTGAAGGTGCCGAAGCTGGGGAGGGTGAACTTCCCGTTCTTCTTCATTTCCTTGACGATGGCGTCGATCAGGTCATTGGTCGCACGGTTTGCCGCCGCGCCGGTCACCTCGGTTGATTGCTGAAGGACCTTCGTAATAAACGCCTTTGACATCCAATTTCCTTATGTGTTCGAGATCAATCGATGCATCGATCCCCCATAAGAGACACTTTGTGCAACCAACCCACACAGTTCGTCAACAAATTTTCACGCCACGAAATGAATCCGTTGGCGCGACGGCAAGGAAGTTTGGCCGGGGTCCGGCATTATGGCCGCTGGAGTCTGGGACAATGGCGCGAAGCCGTGGCCCGACGGCGCCGGGGCGGTTCGTTCGAACCCGGTTCATCGTCCTAAGACCGGCCTAAATCCAGGCTTTTCGCGGAGCGATCGGCAAGCCGTCCCGGCGCGGCAGGTGGGGTTAGTGGCAATGGAATCACAGATGCGTGAACACAACTGTATTTCAGCGCGAAATGCGGCCGTCGCGTCCGGCGGGCCCGCTCGCCCGATTCCGTCATGCGGGCCTTCGGCCGGCACAACGGTAATGATGCCCGGCGAAAGTCGGTCAGCGCGTGATCGTTTGAGGGCGCTTCTACCTCAAACGTGAATCAAGCGATCAAACATGGTGTTGGACCATGATCGGGCACGGCAAAGGGTTCAACCGCAAACGATCATGGTCTCATCCGCCCCAAAGCTCAGCCCGGCGTCAAATGTTTGATCCGCGGCGCGACCTCTTGCGCCAACAGCCGCAGTGAGGTGTGCCACGCCTCCGGCTGGTCGGCATAGTCGAAGCCGAACACCAGCAAGCTGCCGAATCCACCGACCTCGTGGTAAACCCGCTCCAGCTTTTCGGCGACGGTCGCGGGGGAGCCGATCAACCAGTTATGCTGGGCGCAGTATTCCGGCGTGACGTCGGAATCCGGTACCGACGGATCGTGCTTAAGGTATTCCAGGAAGCCGAAATTCCCCAACAGCGGCAGGAAGTATTCCCGCATCATCCGCCCCATCATGCCGCCGACCGAAAGGCGCATCGCTTCCGCGTCCGTTTCGGCGACGAAGACCTCTCGCACCATGCGCCAATCGCGCCGGTGCGGGGTGCGGCCGGTGCGTTTCGCACCTTCCTCGACCGCGTCCCAATGGGTTGCGACATAGGCCGGATTGAGGTTCAGGCTGAGCGGCAGAAACCCGTGCTCCCCGGCCATCTTCAGGGTGTCGGAATTCTTCGACAGCCCGGCGACGCCGATCGGCGGATGTGGTTTCTGTAGCGGTTTGAGGTGCGGCCGCAGCGACCCGAACATCGGTTCCGGCTTGCTGACGTGCCAGAATTTACCGTGATGGTCGAACGTCGGTTCGTCGCCCCACATGCGCAGAATGATATCCAGCGCCTCGCGGGTCATCTCGCGGTTGGTACCCGACATGCCATCGACGTTGAACATCGCCCAATCGGTGGGCAGACCCGAGGCGGCGACGCCGAACATCAGCCGCCCTTCAGAGAGGTGGTCGAGCATCGCGATGCGGTTCGCCAACTCCGCCGGGTGATGATAGGGCAAACAGAAACCGCCGGGACCGATGCGAATTCGTTTCGTCTGTAGCAGCGCCTGGGCGATCAGCAGGTCGGGCGCCGGATGCGGTTCCCACGGGGCGGTATGATGTTCTCCGATCCAGGCCTCGGTATAGCCGAGCTCGTCGAGCCAGCGCAGGGTCTGCAGATCCCAGTCGTGGCCGGCTTTGAGCCCACGCTCCGGTGGGTGCGACGGCATCGAGAAATACCCGAGTTCCATGGCGGTCCTCCTTGATTGGCGCCGCA